>CAIKFN010000150.1 GCA_903826715.1 uncultured Actinomycetes bacterium | reverse complement strand
TCTAGTTGTGGAACTTTCTTTAGTACTTCACGCACAACAAGTGCGGTGAGGTCATCTGGACGCATGTCAACGAGTGAACCTTTAAAGGCTCGTCCAATTGGGGTACGACCGGTGGCGACGATTACGGCTTCTGGCATGGGGCTCCTTCTACAGAGTTACTAATTGGTAACTCGTAGGAGCATACTTAATGTCAAGGGGTGGGTGTTACTACGAAAGCTTGAGTGGGCCGGCATCGTCAAAACCTTGACGAATACCCTGACCAGCGCGCTGGCGAAGCTGCTCTGGATCAAAGAGCATCCAGTAGGCATTGCGCGCGTGGCTACGAGAACGGTTCTCGAATACTGAAGCCAACATCGCAGGGTCGCTGGCTTCGTCTTCGTGGACGAAGACCTCGAGAATCGGAGTTGAGGTGAGTAGCTGTGCTTGCATGATGCCGAGTGCGGCTTCATGTGCACACTGCTTGTCAATTGGCGCACTTCCGGGCATTCCCAGCGCCACGACAATTGAGCAACCATCTTGTTCAATCAAGTTCTTTGCGGCGACGGCTAAGTCCTTGAAGCCAGGGACGGTTTTAGCAATGACCTTGAACGTCTCGTTGTATCCGGGGCATTCGCTAAGTTCAGTAATCGCTGCGTCACCCATGTTGTATCTGGCGAACATGGTGTCCACAACACCGATTTTTACAATCTTTGATTTTTTGTTCTTTTTAGCCATGACACTCCGTTCTTGCCTTAAGTCTAGAGAAAGAATTGCCCTGACAACCCTGGGGGTTTTGCTGGCCTCTAGAGTGGCCATTGAGGAAAGGAGCCCCAATGGCTTGGGACTTTCAGACAGATCCAGCGTTCGAAGAAAAACTTGCGTGGATGCGCACGTTTGTAAAGGAAGAAGTATTTCCAATTGAGACGCTAAAAATAAATCGTGAGCAGTTGATGCAAGTTATTAAGCCACTTCAAGACGAAGTTAAGAAGCGTGGCCTATGGGCAGCTCACCTTCCACCAGCACTCGGAGGAATGGGATTCGGTCAACTTGAGCTCGGACTCATGCACGAAATCCTTGGACAGTCACCATACGGTCCAGTTGTCTTTGGAAACAATGCACCCGACAGTGGAAACGCTGAACTGCTCGCTGCAGCAATGGAGATGACTGGACGCGAAGACATTCGTGAGCGTTGGTTGAACCCACTGCTCAATGGAGAGATCCGTTCTGGTTTTTCTATGACTGAGCCAAACACTGCAGGATCAGACCCACGACTACTTGTAACTCGAGCTGAGAAAGACGGTGAAGAGTGGGTCATTAATGGTCGTAAGTGGTACACGACGAATGGTTCTGTTGCGAACATTTTGATTCTTATGGCAGTCACTAACCCTGACGTGCACCCATACCAAGGCTCATCAATGTTTGTTGTTCCAGTTAACACACCGGGGCTAACAATTCTTCGTGACGTTGGATCAATGGACGACCCAGAAGTTACCTACGGAAGATTCGGAAACCACGCAGAAATTCTTTACGAGGATGTTCGCATTCCTGCTGACCACCTCGTTGGTCCAGAAGGATCAGGATTCTTGCTCGCACAGACTCGCCTGGGGCCAGGTCGCATTCACCACTGCATGCGCTGGCTCGGACAATCGCAACGTGCCTTTGACATGATGTGTGAGCGCGCACTTAGCCGCTTCACCCACGGATCTCTGCTTGCTGAAAAGCAGACAGTGCAGAACTGGATTGCTGATTCGAAGGCTGAGATGCACGCTGCTCGACTCATGACCCTTCACGCAGCCTGGAAGATGGATCAAGTTGGTGCATCACAGTCACGTGATGAGATTGCAATGATCAAGTACTACGGTGCAACGGTCCTACATAATGTTGTTGATCGTGCGCTACAAGTGCATGGTTCACTCGGCTACTCATCTGACATGCCTATTGAAGGTATGTACCGTGCTGCACGTGCAGCTCGAATCTATGACGGCCCAGACGAAGTGCACAAGCAGACCGTTGCTCGTCACGTTCTAAAGGAATACACCGCATCTGAGATTCCTACAGATCACGTACCAACGAGAGCTGCTGCGGCTCAAGTGAAGTACGCAGACATGCTTAAGCAGCTAGGTGTTACTCAGTCTTAACGAGGAGCTAGCCCCTTGACGGCGTCTTTAACATCGACGCCAACTGGAACTATTGCCAAGGTAGGAATTTGGATGCCATTGTCAATGAACTGTTGAATGTGCTCACGACACTTGTCGTATGAGCCATGAATGATCAGTTCGTCACATACTGAGTCTGGAATTAGTTCGTTAGCTAGTTTTCTGTCCCCAGCTGCCCACGCGTCCCACATTGGCTTCAAGATTTCTTCACGACCAAGCCATTTGTGAAATTCTGCGTACGTGGAAACGGTCAGATACGAAGAAATCATTCTGCGGGCAATGAAGCGTGCGGTGTCGGTGTCTTCAGTTGGGATAACAAAGAGTCGTGCGGCGATTGTTTTTCCAGGTCCAACTTCTGCGACGCATTTCTTAACGTCTTCGGCTGATAGCCAGTTGAGGATCGCACCGTCTGCTTCGCTGCCGGCCAGCTTCAACATACGTGGACGAAGTGCACCTAAAAGAATTGGTGGGCGATGAGTAATGGGCCGGGCAATCTTGAAGCCGTGAATTTCGAATGTGTCATAAACGTGATCAATCTTTTCGCCGTCAAGTGCACGCTTCAAGAAATCAAGAACATCACGAGTGCGTGAATATGGCCTGTCGAACTCAATACCGTTCCATCGCTGGACTACAGGCATTGATGATGATCCAAGTCCCACGGTGAAGCGACCACCAGATGCTTCGGCGAGTGATGCAATACTCATTGCGAGCAGTCCCGCTCCACGCGTATACGCCGGGAGCACTGCAACACCTAAGTTGAGTCGAGACTCCCATGCCGCGGCGAGCGTGAGGGGTGTGAAGCCATCAGTACCGTCAACTTCTGCTGTCCAGACATCGGTGTAGCCAATGTCAGCGAGCATGTGGAACCACTCTTTGTGTTCTGGAAGAGTGACGCCGTCAAATGGGATTGTTACTCCGTAGCGTTGTGTCATCTTGACAGTGTTTCAGAAAAATGAGTACCGATCTGCGACATGTCAGAATTCCCATAAATTCACTAGTTAGTCCGTATGATTGAAGTAATCGTTAATTGAGGTTTGTGCGTAAAGTTCTCCTGATTTTGCTGGCCTTAGTGGCGCTAAGCGCTTCTAGCTACGGTTACTTCAAAAACCGTTCTTCAGCGCCGACAACGACAACGACCTCTACAACCACCACAACAATTGCGGCCCCACCACCCATTTGCAGTGGCTCAAACTGCGTATTGTGGAAAGCTGCAGACACGTGGACTAGGCAATCACCGATGGTCATGACAACAGTGTTCACTCCTTCGACAGCCCAACCAGCAGTTCATGCCTACGTTGCATGGATCAAGACTTCAGCGACAGACATTGCGCTCTATCCCGGGTACAAAGGTCCAGGCCCATCTGCAATGCCACGAGGCCCAGAGATGGTGCCGCTAACGGCGCGGACACGACTTCTTGCAACATTTAATTCTGGTTTTTACGAGTCCGATTCGGCTGCTGGTTTTTTTACTAACAACACTCTTTATTTCCCAATGGTAAGAGGGCTCGCTACACTTATTCGCTACAAGAGTGGCGCAGTGGACATCAAAGCGTGGGATGGTGGCAAGAGACCAGGCGCAGACATTTTAATGGCTCGTCAAAATCTTTCCCTCTTGGTTGATGATTCTCTTCCGACACCGAAGGCTTCTAATAATGCGCTGTGGGGACTAACGCTTCATGGTGCTGCAGCGGTGTGGAGAACTGCGTTAGGTGTCGACGAGCAGGGAAACCTTATGTATGTCGCCGCACCTGCACAGACTTCACAAAGTTTGGCAACAATTTTGAGCAGGTTGCACGTAGTTCGAGCAATGCAACTTGACATAAACCCGGAATGGCCAATTTTTGTTACGTACGCAAATCATGGTGCAGTAGGTCCTGCTCTTTTTGTTCCGAACCATAACCAGATTTCCGCACGATTTCTGTATCCAAGCACAAAAGACTTCTTTGCAGTGTTCATTTCCAAGAGTGCTGGTGAGCTGCAACCATGGTAAAAGCACGCCATAAGAAAAAGCAAAGCAAGAAGTTGCTTATTGCTTTGTTTCTTCTGTTAATCCTTCTCGTGGCTGCTGGCACAACGCTGATTGCTGGCAAAAAAAACTCAGTATCAACTACGACAGTTGCCCCAACGACACTTGCCCCTCAAGCAACCGTAACGATTGCAGCAGTTGGTGACATGGAGCTCGGATCAACACCACATCTGCCATCGAATCCTGTATCGATTTTTTCAAATGTTTCTACTGCCCTAAAAGCGCGAATTGAGTTTGGAAATCTTGAGGGAACGTTAACGACCGGAACACTTTCAAAGTGCGGGCAAAGCTCAACTAATTGCTATGCGTTTCGCACTCCTCCCGCATTTGCAAATGCATTTGCAGCAGCGGGTTTTAATGTTTTAAACAGTGCCAATAATCACAGCAACGATTTTGGCTCACAAGGCAGAATCGATACAACTAGCGCACTCACGAGAGCTGGAATTGCTCAAGCGGGACTTCCCGGGCAAATTGCTGTAGTTAAGCAGGGCAATCTTTCTGTGGCGTTTGTTGATTTCGCTCCTTATTACAACACCAATAATCTTCTGAATTTTCCTGTTGCAGCACAATTAATCGCCAAAGCCAGGCGTGAAGCAAACATTGTTGTTGTGTATTTGCACGCAGGAGCAGAGGGGAGCGCTGCTGATCACGTTACGAAGACGAGTGAGGTATTTTTTGGTGAAAATCGTGGGAATCCCTACACTTTTGCTCACGCAGCAATCGATGACGGAGCCGATCTTGTTATCGCCAGTGGACCTCACGTTCTTCGAGGGATGGAAGTGTACCGAGGTCACTTGATTGATTACAGCCTTGGAGATTTTGCAAATTTCTACAACTTCGCTACGAGTGGAAACCTTGCTCTCAGCGCAATCCTAAAAATAACGCTAAATGAATCAGGTGCGTTTATTAGCGGAACATTCAGCTCTGTGCTTCTTGACACAACGGGAAAGCCAAGTATTGACTCGTCACATAGATCAGCAACATTTGTGAATACGCTTTCTTCACAAGATTTTGGCCCACGTGCCCCAGTGATCAGTCCTAATGGATCGATTACATCTAAGTTGCTGAATTAGCAACCGCCGCCGGGCCCAGGATTGCCAGCACCCTGCAAGGGCGAATCAACGGTGCCAATGTTGTGCGGTCTTGGATTGGGCCCAAGATGAATTATTTTCCAGACACCATTCCATGAAATCAAAGAAGCAATAGCGAATGATTTCACGATGCCGGCTTGCTTGTACACAACACGAACAGGACCCATGTGCCAGTACCCAATTTTGTTCTCGCAGGCTCCAACCTGGATCCATGAAACTTGAGATGGATTAACTCGAATTCCGACGAGTGTACTTGGACCACCAGTTACAACAAGCTGGTGGTACGCAGAAAAATCCAATTTGAAGAATGCCAAAAGTCTCGATGAAAAGTCAGCGGAAGGATTTTCCAAAACACCCTTTTTCATTTGAATGTAAGCAGAGCCGGGGAAGAAGTTTGCAAGAGCTTGATTAATGGAGTTTAAAGAAATTGCATTCCACAAATTACTGATCTCTTCGTTTAGAGGTACCCCGACAGAAGGCTTCGTTGTATTAGTTACGGCGCTAGCTGGCTGAATAACGGCAGTGGGCAGTAGAACGGAAGCGCTAAGGAGCAGCGTCGCCAGTAACTTTCTAAGCACTATTTTTCCAGCGAAGCGTCTACGTGCTGATTCTTTTTTCGCCGCGAGAGGTACCATGATCCGCAGAGATACCAAAACGCTAAGAATCCTGCAAGTAAAGCAAATTTTTCGTGTGGTGGTGTGAATTTGAATCTAACAGTTGAGGTACCAGCGGGGACTGCGACAGTCTGAGCAACATTCCAAGTTTTGGTAATCGTCGCTGGCCGTCCGTTTACAGTGGCGCTCCAACCTTTCATAAATAGTTCAGTTCTGATTACGTTGGAGGCGGTAGGGCACGTAACGGTCGCAGAGTCGACATTTAATTGAGCAACAGAGCAATTAGTAGTGGTACTAAAGAATGGCCTTGGATGTGGGAGCTCGTAGATGCTGACTTTGGCATCAGTAAAGACTTTTACGACTCCTAGTTTTGCCAGCGAGCCAAGGAGTGGTTCTTCGGTCAGCATGAGCAAATACTTCACTGAAGAGTTTTCGTATGCACTGAAGTTAGCTGCGAGTTGCTGCTGTTGCAGCGACATTCCCACAAGTCCCGAGTGAATCACAAATTGATTTTGTGGAGTCAACCCTTGGTAGAGATTTTTTTGAATGTACTGCGAGAATAATTTTGGAAATGGTAGGTCAATTGAGCTGAGCTCATTAAGTCCGAACTGAGTTCCCCAGTTTGCATTCAGTACTCCAAAGTCGAGGTAGCGGTAACTTCCTTGATGTTGCTGGAGAAATTCAATCGGAGCTTTATCAACTGTGATCTGTTTCGGTGCTTCAGCCGTTGGGACAAAAAAGTACAGCATTGATTCTCCGACAATTACTAAGACGAGTAATTTAGATGCGTATTTCTTGTTAGCAAATAGCGTCAGCAACGTGAGGAGTGCGATCGCTACAAATGGAATTGCCTGTAGTCCCATGAAAATGATTCTCGCCTTGTTGCTGAGAATGACACCTCGATTCAGTGAATGTGCTTGCAGATGACACAAGAGAAGAATAAAGAGCGAGCTAGCACTGGCAAAAACAAATCTCTTTTTAGTATGGGACAACGTTTCGAAGTCGTACAGACCAAAAATAGCTAAAAGAATTATCGCAATCTCAGTGCTTGGCGCAATGTACCTAGCAAATGCTGCTGCTGAAACGAATGGAATTAAATTCCAGATTGTTCGCATCCCGAATGTGTTGAATGAACCAAACATGCCAATAAGTATCCAGAATGCAAGGAACAATCTTTGTGCACGGTGTTTTTTGCCGAACAATCCCACTAGCGCCATAAATGTCACACTGATGGTGAAGTAGCCACCGATTGATCCCCACAGTCCTTGGACATTTTTATTTGAAAATAAGGTTCCATAAATGTACGGATCAAAAAACATTGCGAATGAGTGAGTTGGGAGTCTTGAGACTCCCTCAATTGCAGCAGAGTGGCCTCCGACTGTTGCTACTTTTAAGAAATCCATGAATGGGATCAAAATTGGGAGCGACAAAATAACCCCGATAACCCCAGAGATACTCAATTGCTTGAAGGCTTGGAATCTAAATTTTGATTCGAGCCCATACAAACGTACTGCGGCCCAGGCAATGCAGAAGAGCCCGTCGAAGTAGGCAACTTCTGGGAAACCTGAATATAACGACAGCGCTAGAGCAATGGCTGCGACGTACCAGAAACTTTTCTTTGATTCTTGTGATTTTTCAATTATTAGCTCAATGCCCAACAACAGCATTGGCAGGAAAGCAACTGGATTGAGAACAGCATTTCCAAGCCATGAGAAAGTTCCATTGAGAGAAAAGAGCATTCCTGCAGTAGTGGCAAGGAGTGACGAGATTCCAAGCTTCTTTACAAAAAAGTATGTAGACACTCCGGCGATGATTTCTAGAGAAATGTGGAACCAAAGTAGACCACTCGGCAATGCAAAGAGCAATGTGAGTGGGAATAATGCTGCGGACTGCATTTCCCCAGCGAGTGGTTGCCCTAACCCTTGGAAGTAATTCCACCACGGAAAATGTCCATGGAGTAGATCCATCGCAGCTAAGTGTCCGAGTGGTTGAGTAATAAAACCAACGTTGGGGTCAATCATTGGTCGCCCACACGCCACGTGACATAAAAAGTGGGATATATTCGCTGTCCAAGAAATCGGATCACTTGTTGCAAGCGTGCTGAGATACATAAAGTTGCCTAAAAAGACAACCAGAATTATGAGAATGATGGGGCTCGCAGATGCTGGAAGTCGCTGATATTGCTCAACTAACTTTCTCCAAATAGAACTCACCTTGCAAGGCTACAAGACCCTATTGATTCAGAGGTTCCTGCGGATCGAGGAAATAAAAGGTTTCACCAAACAATTTGAGCACTGGTGGGAAGTACGGGTCTTGGAAGGAACCAAAAATATCCCAGCGACGCAAGAAAAAATTTCGGTCAGCTTTAGGATCAAGCTTCCCTCGTGATGAACCAGCGTTGTGCGTGTGAACCACGTCGGGGGTGTACACAACATTTCTCCCCTCCAGCTGCGCTCGTAGACAAACATCGATGTCGTTCATCACAACTGTCAACGTTTCATCCATTCCGCCAATTGACTCCCAGAAGTTGCGTCGGAACATCTGTACGGCACCAGTGACCGCGGCAACATCTTTTGTAGCCAAGATGAAGTGATCGCGATAGGGGTAATTTCCATCAGAACGTAAATGTTGCGGATACGGTGAAATGACAACACTCTCGTGTTCACAGTGCCCACTGCTTTCAACTTGTTTTGACCCCACAATGCCAACGTCTGGCAGTGATGCAAGCCCCACCATGCGCTCAAGCCAGTCAGGTGTTTGCACAATTGTGTCGTTGTTCAATGTGACTATAAAGTCGGCCGTCGAATGCTTAATTCCTCGGTTAATAATTTTGGCGTAATTAAAAGGACCGGGGCATGGGACCACTTTGTGCGAAGTTGAAGCAAAGAATTCGAGCATCTCAGGTTCCTTGGAGTCATTGTCCAAAATCGTGATGCTGTAATTCGTGTACGTAGTCTTGTCTTGCACTGCATTAATGCACTGCAAGACAAGCTCTAGTCGGTCCCTAGTAGGGATGACTATCTCAATTGATGGTTGCGGTGATGGTGGAGCCAGATTCCACGAAACAAGCCCTGGGAGATCACCCACAGAAACCTCACCGGACCACTTGCGTCGTTCGAGCGCTGCATTAACAACTGCACAGGTGTCGCTATTTATATGTTCTGCATCAAAACCAATTTGAGTACGACCTGCGGGCAAGATAATTGGCACGTGCTGGAATGCCCCGCGCTGTTCACTAAGTCGTAAATAAAAGTCATGCTCGAATGCCCACCCTGCAGCAGTAGAGAACCCGCCATTAATTCGAAGCTTTGCAATACTCAGCAGTGCTGGCCGACCAACAACGTTGTAACTCAAAAGTGTGTGTGGGCCAATTGTGTTTGGTTTCAAGATTGGGAAACGTGGGTTTACATTTGATTCATCTGCGAAGACGACATCGCTTGAGATTTCTGCATTGTCAAGCAGTTTTGAAATGGCGAGTGCTTTCTCGTTTTCGTTTACTGTCGAATCAATCAAAAAAAGCCACTTTGCCTCTGAGCTGGTGATTAATTTGTTAATCGTTTCAATTGTTTCACTGGCTGAAATTTCATGCTCATTAATAGTAAAGACTTCAACATCACTCATTCGGTGGGCTCCGGCAACCTCTTGACTTTGAAGTCGCGTTTCTCGTGGGATATATCCAACAGGGAATTCACTGAGAACGTTTGATTGAACAATTTTTTTTGGCTTACCCCTAAGAATTCGAACAATTTTTAGTAATTGCCTGCCTGGTATCCGTGCAGATTTATAACGAAGTGTTCCCTCACCTCCGAGCATTCGATGCGCAGCCCTCTCAAAGATGTTCCCTGTTCGGTTCCGGTAGCGAATTTCGTTGTGGAAGCGCTCCCATCGCTTGTTCAGCTCACCCTCAGAAATTTGAGGCATCCCATCGAGATCAAATCGCCTAAGGGTATTCACGCAGTGACTTTCAGTAAGTGCTTGTTGATTGAACAAGATAAATCAACTTTACTTATGCCACCTTGAGATAGCGGACAACACCTTTATTTGCCTACTTCCACCTATTTGCCTGAAATATCCCGATTATGGGCGCTAGTCGTGTTAGTTTTTTCCTGAAGTTTCAACAATTGAAGGTGATAACCACAACAAGAAAGAGGTAGTCATGTCCGACACCCCGTCAACGCTTAGAACAGATTCTGGAGAGAATCAACTTAGATCAGGAGTTCTAGGACTTTTTGACTCGGTTGTTATGGCGGTTGCAGGATCTGCACCGGCGTACTCAATCGCGGCAACAACCACTGCCTTGTTTGCTGCAGTTGGATTCGGTGGACCCGCGGCACTTCTTTACTGTGGAATTTTCATGTTCGGCATTATTTTTGCCTTCAACTATCTTTCTAAATCTGATAGCCACGCTGGAGCCACATACTCATGGGTGCGTCGTGCACTCCACCCTGCATTCGGCTTCCTTGCAGGCTGGTCGCTCATTGTTTCAGCACTGATTTTTATGGTTATCGCAACGTTCCCTGCAGGGTCAACAATTCTCGACCTTTTTTCTCACTCTGCGGCATCTAATAAAACGTTAGTGACTATCTTTGGATCAATCTTTTTCCTACTTATGGTGGCAGCCGTTGCAGCAGGGGTTACCGTTACGGTAACGGTACAAATCATCATGTCGTGCATTGAAGTTGCGTTACTTATTTTGTTCGCACTGTTAGCCATCTTCCATGCTCATCACGCAACACCATTTTCATGGCACTGGCTCTCTCTCTCGATATTCCCAGACATGAAGACATTCACCTCAGGCGCACTTCTTGCCACTTTCTATTACTGGGGATGGGACGTCACAGCGAACCTCAACGAAGAAACCAAGAATGCGCGCAAGACTTCAGGACTTGGTGGACTACTTGGTGGACTAATTGTTTTCATGTTGTTCGAACTATTCACAATTTGCTCAAACATGGTCCTAACAACTGGTCAGATGAGCAACCCAAACAATACGGCCGACATACTTTCTGTTCTCGGTCAAGCAGTGTGGCACGGAACTGGTGGAAAGCTCGTAGTTCTGGCAGTTCTTCTTTCAACGGTTGCCACGCTTGAAACAACGTTGATTCAAGTAACTCGAACGTTCTTCACAATGGGCCGGGACCACACACTGCCGTCAGCACTTGGACACACCCACCCTGTTCGAAAGACTCCGTTGGTTGCAACATTTGTAGCCGCTGCGTTCTCCGTACTTCTTTTCATCGGCAGTTCTTACGTTGGATCGATTTCGAACATCTTGACTGATGGCTACAACGCAATTGGTCTTCAAATCTGTATTTATTACGGACTTGCTGGTCTCTCCGTTGTAGTTCTCTATCGTCGCCAGCTCTTTAAGTCGGTCAAGAATTTCATCTTCATGGGACTCTGGCCACTACTTGGTGCCGCATTCATGGTCTTTATTTTCTCTAAGGCGCTGCCAAACTTGAACACAACTACAAAAATTGTTGGGCTTGGCGCAGTAGCGCTTGGTATCGTCCCAATGGCGTACTACTGGATTAAGGGAAGCCCTTACTTCAACTTGCCTACAAAGGAGGACCGTCACGCGGTGCTCATGGAGTTTGAAGAAAACCTCTAATAGTTTTGAAGTGCCCGCTCTTTGGATAATTTCCAGAGAGCGGGCGTTTTTATTTTGCCAGCGGGTAAATTGATTTCACTTCTAAAAAGGATTCGTATGGCTACTATGCCGGCAGTATTTATTGGACACGGCAGTCCAATGAACACGCTTGAGACGAATCGATTTACCAATGCATGGTCTGAGTTCGCAGCATCTATACCAAAACCACGCGCCATCATCGCAGTTTCAGCACACTGGTTTATAAACGCCTCTGCGGTGACTTCAATGGTGAAACCGAGAGTCATCCATGACTTCTACGGCTTCCCACAAGAACTCTTTGACTTTCAGTATGACGCACCAGGGTCGCCTGACGTTGCTCGCCAGCTCGCCACATTGGCTGAACCCACGTGGGTAGGACTTGATGATGAGACGTGGGGGATTGATCACGGCACTTGGTCGGTACTCGCGCACATGTTTCCTGAAGCTGACGTTCCAGTTGTGCAGCTTTCCATTGATGCGAGTAAGCCAATTTCGTATCACATGGACTTAGGAGCCAAGCTCGCACCGCTCATGGAAGAAGACGTTCTGATTGTCGCGAGTGGGAACGTGGTGCACAACCTTGGAGCTATTAACTGGGGGGCGGAGAACGTAGGCTTTGACTGGGCGCACCGGTTTGATGATGATGCACGTTCAATCATGAAGAACAATCCTCTAAGTCTCGGAGAACTTAGTGATCACGATGATTTTCGTCTCGCTGTTCCGACGTCTGAACACTTCTTGCCACTTGCGTACATTGCAGGAATTGCTGGAGCAACGAATGGTGAAGTGAATGTTTTTGCTGATGGTTGTGTCATGGGATCACTCTCGATGACTTCGTACAGTGTCAGCTAATTGGCAATTGGCGTAAAGACCAACTTGAGTGCAACGAGCACCATGACAACACCAATTACACTGTCGAGAATTCGCCACGTAATTGGCTTCGCCATAAAACGCGATGCATACCGTGCACCGAATCCAATCGTTGAGAACCACAGGACCGAACTCGTTCCTGCACCGGCTGCGAAGATCCACCTCGAGTGTCCATACTGATTACCTATTGATCCGAGCAGCAAGACCGTATCGATGTAGACGTGGGGATTGAGAAACGTGAACGCGAGTGTTGTTGCTACCCCAACCTTTAGTGAAGGCTTCTGCGCATCTGATGGTGAAAGCGATCCAGGTTTCGTAGCCTTGATAAATGATCGAATTGCAAAGTAGGAAAGATATACAACACCAACCCACCTAAGGATCTGTAGAGAGCTCGGTGCACTCTTGACAATGCCTCCTATGCCACCAATCCCTAAGAGAATGAGCGTTACGTCAGAAACTGCACAGATCCCTACGACTACCGCCACGTGGTGTTTACTGAGCCCCATCCGTAGGACGTAGGCGTTCTGGGCGCCAATGGCGACAATGAGCGACAGCCCAGTTAGGAATCCTGCAAGAAGAGCACTCATCTATTCATCTTCTCATGCTTAACTGTTTCCTAGAAGCACTTTTGCCTTTTAAATAAAGGAAATAATTATGGACGTATTTGAAGCGCTGTATACGACTCGAGCAATGAGACGAGTTAAGCCTGATCCAGTCCCTTTGGATGTCCAAGCTCAAATTATTGACGCCGCTGTACGCGCACCATCGGGCGGAAATGGCCAAGGTTGGCGTTTTCTTTTAGTTGACGATCCAGAAGTCATTAAGAAAATTGCTCCTTTGTACCAAGACTGCGTTCGTCAACTCTGGGCAACGGCTTACGCAGACCGCTACCAAGCGGCACTTGCGGACCCTGAAGCACCAGCGAGCAAAATAATGATGAAGATGGTGAGCTCGGTGCAGTGGGTTGCTGACAATTTTGAAACTATTCCACTCCTTCTATTTGGATTCATCCGTGGAGATACTTCTGGCGGTTCAATTTGGCCCGCACTGTGGAATGCACAGTTAGCGGCACGTGCGCATGGAGTAGGCAGCGCACCTACTGCAGCTCTTAATTTCTTTCATCCCGACGAAACGTACGAAATTCTTGGCGTCCCAAAGGATGAAAACTGGCAAATGGCTGCAATGATCACCATGGGATATCCGAAGGGAACGTGGGGAGTCGCGTCGCGTCGCCCTGCTCATGAAGTTTCATACCGAAACCGGTGGGGTAGTGACACTGGTTTCGAAATTAATGAGCCAATGTGGCCAGGAAGTAACTAGCCATGTGCACTAAAGAAGTTCCAGTAGCTTTCACACCGCAAGGCGGCTTTCGAGAAAACTTTCCTGAGCTAGTACTTGGTGGTTGTGGTGGTGCGCTTTCAGATGACGCACCAGATCTTCGTGGACTGTGGCGAGTTGTGCAGGTGTGGCGTGGCGGGGAGCTCGTAGAAAGCAGCGACCGCTTCTATTCCTACGTTGAGCGAATTGAACAGTGTGGAAATCGCATCATTGACATGGGTGGAGGCACTATTGCTGACGCGAGGGCTGACGGCACCGAAGAAAAAGGAGTTCATGATGTTTCCGCATTTGATTACACGACGCCAATCCATGTCACCGCACACTTTGAAGACAAGAAATTTATTCTTCGCCCAGTTGGTATTCCTGGTATTGAGATAACTAGGTATCTCGATGATGAGGGCTTCATGATGTGGACACGCCCTGACTTAGCGAATCAGGTAATTCGACTCGTACGAGATGGCGACGGCGCAGGAACCCCCGTCAATACGTTCCCGAGACTTATCCCTTAGTAAATAACAACACGTTCTGTAGAATTAAAAAATGTCAAACGATGCCCCAAAAAAAGAAATGTCTGCATCAAAATTAATCGATGGTCGAATCAAGGAATTGGGCGACTGGCGTGGCGAAACGCTGGCACAAGTACGTGAACTCATTAAGCAGGCGCTGCCTGACGTCACGGAAGACTGGAAGTGGCGTGGAGTGCCAGTTTGGTACAGCGATGGAATGATTTGTACTGGTGAAACGTATAAGAGTGTTGTGAAACTCACTTTTGCAAATGGTGCAGAGCTTGATGACCCATCGGGGCTCTTCAACTCGAGCCTTGAGGGCAATGTTCGACGAGCAATAGATATTTCTGAAGGCGAAAAAATTAAAGCATCGGCGTTTAAGGCATTGATCAAATCAGCTGCAAAGCGCAACGCAGCAAAAAAGAAGAAATAGGTTATTCAGCTCTGAACCAGACTCATGGTTGACAATGACGTCAACGTTTTAATTTGCTGGCGAAGCTAGAAATCGCGGAAGCAACCTGCGTTGGATGTGACCACATTGAGAGGTGTCCGGCCCCACTAATAATTATTGGTGCAGGCGCGCCAATGAATTGTGCAGTCTCTGAAGTTGAATTCGCAGAGAATTCGCTGTCGTTTGATCCAAATATCACAAGTGATGGAATCGCAAAAGAACGCATGTGGATCAGTTGGTTACTAGAAACCCCCACAATTGGTCGCGATGCAAATGAGAGTAGTGACTGCTCGGCACCATTTACTTCGAGTGGCTTTTGCACTTCTGTCAAGACAGCGTGAGTAAACGGCGGGCACCCTGGTCCACATGCAGCCATGAAAATTGTTTTAACTAAGAAATCATTGTGAATAACTGCGTCGTAGAGCGCAGTTTGGTAAGGGTTAGGAATCAGGTTAAGAATGCCCGTGCCTGGATACGAAAGAGTAAGACCATCACCATCGAGGAAAATTATTCCTGCTGCAACCTTTGGATGATCTAGGACGAATTGAGCAATGACTCCAGCACCTAATGAGTGACCAACCAGCACTGGGTTCTTTAGATGACGTGCAACGATAAATGCTGACAACTGCTGTGCGAGCGCTTCAGTTGTGTAGGGTCCAACATGTGTCGTGTAGCCATAACCCTTTATGTCATAGGCCTCAACGTGGTGAGTATGAGCAAGGATTTTTGCAACCGGCTCCCAGACGTATACCGATTCAAATGCTCCGTGCACAAGAACAATTGGATTCGTTGATAATTTTCCCCACTGTGCGAAACGAGTTTCGTAGCCAATGGTCTTTACGTACGTGAGCCCCGAAGGGGGAGCAACTGCTTTTTCGTAGGTAAGAGTTGTCATCTCGGCAATCAAAGTTGTTGAGAGGAAAACACCAAGAAACATCCCCAGTAACGTCAGGCGCAGTAGGCCGTTAGGTCGAGCTTTCTTTCGACGAGCCATGACTTAAAGTTATACGTCTTCTGCGGATCTTTGCATTCACCTAGACCCATAAAATCGCTGATAATCCCTATTTTTTGCTTTAACTCTTCTAAACTCTTTATGTCTACGGCCATCTAGGCCCAACCGAAGAAAGAAGAAAAAAATGGGTGTTTTATTACTTATTGGACGAATTATGTTCAGCTTTATATTTATTGGATCAGGAATCAACCACATCGTCAAGGCTAAGGACATGACTGGCTACGCCACGATGAAGAAGTTGCCTCTTCCAGCGTTGCTAGTGCCACTCTCAGGACTTGTGGTCCTTGCTGGTGCTGCATCAATCATCCTTGGACTTTGGATTGACCTTGGAGCATTACTTATTGCAGGTTTCTGCATCCTTTCAGGTGTGATATTTCACAACTTCTGGGCTGCTGACGCTGCTTCTAAGCAGATGGAAATGATTTCTTTCCTTAAGAACATTTCAATTGCTGGTGGTGCACTAATCATCGTGGCAATTGTTAACAAGAATCACCCTATTGACCTCGGTCCAGTTGTAAGCCACGCTCACCAGGTGTTGTTTACCAAGAACTAAGAGTCTTCAAAACAACAATGCCCCTCGGATTATTCCGAGGGGCATTGTTGTTTCTACGCGATATAATTAGAACGAAATTCTGATGGGGATACATTGTCCTTGACGCATGAGATAAGCACCTAGAAAGGTCACATGGCAAACTCGATTAAGCCAGTGAAACTAGGCAATACCCGAGTAACTGGCAAAGAGCAGTTCTACACACCTCCTGAAGTTGCGCAAGAGATTATGAAAGTCGTTATTGACCTTGAGGATGACATCGAGCAAAAGGTATTCCTAGAGCCTGCTGGTGGAACTGGAACATTCATCAATGAAGCATTAGAAAGCGGTTTCACCCAAATCCTTAGCTTTGACATCGAGCCACACCACGCACTGGTTTCCAAGGGTAACTTTCTCGAGAAGAGGATCCCACACAATAACTGCGTGACCGTTAGCAATCCACCGTTTGGAAGAAATAACGCACTCTCTATTCCATTCTTTAATAAGGCTGCTGAATACTCGGACTTGATTGTCTTTATTGTGCCTAGGTCGTGGCGCAAATGGACCGTGCAAAACAAACTCGACCGACGATTTACCCTCGTGAGAGATGATGACTTAAATATTGACTATGTCGACGCCAGTGGTGAGCTGCTGTCTAAGAATAATTATCTGCGCACTTGTGTTCAGTACTGGAAAAAGGCTGATGTACTTCGTGACCTTGTGTATGTAAAAGACATGGGAATAATCGAAAAATGTAAATTCCCTGAGGCTGATGCGTCGCTCACATTATTTGGATACGGATGTGGGACCATAAAGACCGAATTTCCAAAGAAACCTAATACAACTCAAATGTTTCTTAAGCTGAAACATCCCCGAGCGCTAGAGGCACTGAAGTCGGTTGATTTCTCAAGGTTCTTCATGAACACCGCGTATACCGAAGCGCTTTCTATCCAAGAGATCAACTTTCTTCTCAATGAATATTTATTTGACGATCCCATGGTTGTCTCTGAAAAAGAGATGTCGAAATAACTGCTGCACACCTGCTGTCAAGACTTGGTTATAAGAAAAAGTAGATAATTCTGGTGGAGGTAAGGGGATTCGAACCCCTGACCCCTTGCATGCCATGCAAGTGCTCTACCAACTGAGCTATACCCCCAAGGAACTATTGATGCTAGCAGTCTGGTTCTTGTCTCTATTTAGTGATGTTTACGACCGCCAGATGAAGTAGGTAGTCTTTTGAAAATTCAATTCAATGTTTAGGTGGGGACTATGTCGTGGGATTTTTCAACAGAGCCAGAATTTCAAGAGTTACTCGATTGGGTAAAGGACTTCTGCAAGAACGAAGTTGAACCACTTGAACTGGTGTTCCCTTATGCACCATATGTACGTGATGAGAAGATGCGTGCACTCGTTAAGCCATTACAAGATCAAATTAAGGCCAAAGGTCTTTGGGCAGTGTTTCTCGACGAAGAGCTCGGTGGCCCTGGTTACGGGCAGCTAAAGCTCGCACTACTCAACGAAGTGCTTGGTCGCTACTCAATGGCACCAGCACTATTCGGATGCCAAGCTCCAGATACTGGCAACATGGAAATTCTTGCTGCCTATGGAACGGAAGAACAGAAGAAGCGCTGGCTTTACCCACTCATGAATCAAGAAATGTTCTCGGCGTATTCAATGACCGAGCCACAGGGTGGATCAGACCCAAACCTATTTACAACAAAAGCTGTTCGCGACGGTGAAGAGTGGGTCATTAATGGTGAGAAGTGGTACACCTCAAATGGTCGCAACGCTGACATTTTGTTTGTTATGTGCACCAATGGAATATTCATTGTTCCGAGAAAGACTCCTGGTGTTGAAATCAAGGACTACCCACGCACTCACAATCACATTATTTATAAAGACGTTCGTGTTCCACTTGATCACTTGCTCGGGCCAGAAGATGGAGCCAAGGTCTTGGCGCAGCGTCGACTCGGCGGTGGACGTATTCACCACGCCATGCGCGCCATTGCTCAGTGCCAGCGCGCCTTTGACATGATGTGTGAGCGTGCACTTAGCCGCGAAAGTCATGGCAAGGTCATTGCGGAGCACCAAATGGTGCAGTCAGCAATTGCTGACTCCTACGCAGAAATCGCCCAGTTGCGACTACTCGTGCTCTGGACCGCGTGGACAATTGACAACTCCAGCACCCAAGAAGCTCGTACGCAAATTGCCATGTGCAAGTACACCGCAGCCAAAGTTCTGCGTGAAGTTTGCTACCGTGCAATTCACGTGCTCGGATCACTTGGTGTTACTGATCTCACCCCACTCCAAGCCATGTGGGCGGGCGCACCAACAATGAGTGTGATGGACGGCGTTGACGAAGTCCACAAAGTGACAGTTTCTCGTAACGTTCTAAAGGGGTATGAACCTCACGAAGGCTTCTGGCCTACTGATTACTTCCCAGAAAAGCGCGCGAAGGCACGTGAGAAGTTCGCTGCAGCGTTTGCCGCTGACCCAGAGCTCGTTGGCTACGCCGATTACATGGAAAAGCGTTCACGTGGTCACTAATCGCTACTTGTGTTTTTCTAGGAACGCAAGTAGTCCATTGGCGTAGACATCGCGGTCGTCATACATTGCGAGGTGACTTCCGTTAGGGCAGTAGACAAGTTCACCCTTCGGGAGAATTTTTGACATCTTCTCCATGTACGCCGGGTCCATTGTGTCGTACTCAGCACTAATCACAAGTGCTGGAATATTGATCTTCGCCAAATCTTCGGTGCGGTTCCAGTCGAGGAGCTTTCCGCTCATTCCAAGTTCGCTCGGTCCCTGCAGCGGAACATAGATGTCCTTGTTGATTCGATTCAGTCCTCGCATGACACTATTGGGCCACTCTTCTAGGGGAGCACGAAGCACGTGGTACACGTAGTGGTGCTCGAACAAAAGTTCTTCGTATTCTGGGTTATCAGTTTCACCGCGAGCTTCGAAACCTTTAATCTTCGCCAAGATTTCTTGATCCATTTGTGGCATCAGAACGTTCTCGGCGTATTCGTTGTACGCAAGACAATTCGACATCATGTTTGAAATGATGACTCCCTTTAGGTGTTCTTGGTGCGTGAGTGCATACTCAATTGCGAGAATTCCGCCCCATGACTGTCCCAGAATAAAGAAGTTATCTTTGCCCAGCCCAAGCGCAATGCGCACCTGCTCAACTTCTTCAACAAATCGGTCGAGTTCCCAGAGTGATGGCTCGTTTGGCTGGTCACTTCTAAATGAGCCCAGCTGCTCGTAGTAGTAATACTCAACTCCAGCGCCAGGGAAAATTGTGTCAAATGCTTCAAGGTATTCACATGAAGCTCCAGGCCCACCGTGCAGGATTAACACTTTGACAGCAGGATTGTTTCCGGTTCGCTTAGTCCAGACGTTGAATGTGCCCTTTTCGGTTTTGATGGGGATCATTTTTGTTCCGCCATCAATAACGTCATCGCGTCCTGTGTTGTCGAGGTATGGGTGAATTGGTTTCATGAAATGAATCTATCTGTCCTGAGGTCAGGCTGCTTCCCAAATTTCCCTAGAATGTATAAATGGCCCGTCCCTTTGATGTAACCCAAGTTGAGTCCAAGTGGCAAGAACGCTGGCTTACTGAGGGTACGTATCAAGTAGACAACGACGATCCTCGCGAGCGCTTCTACGCACTATGCATGTACCCGTACCCATCGGGAGCAGCGCACCAGGGCCACGTCCGTAACTACACCTTTGGCGACCTATTAGTTCGTTACCAAACCATGCTCGGAAAAGCCGTCCTTTCTCCGCTCGGCTTTGACTCATTTGGTCTCCCTGCAGAGAACGCTGCCATCAAGGCTGGGTCGCACCCTCGCATCTTCACTGACGAGCGAATGAAGGAACTCAAGAATTCGATTCACCGACTCGGTGCTGTCTATGACTGGCGCCGTGAAGTGTTCAGTCACAACCCTGAATACATGAAGTGGGCGCAAACAATCTTTATTGAGTTCTATAAAAATGGACTCGCGTACCGCGCGAATGCACCAGTGAACTGGTGCCCTGGATGTGCAACAGTGCTCGCGAACGAACAAGTAAACGCTGATGGAACGTGTGACCGCTCGGG
>CAIKFN010000149.1 GCA_903826715.1 uncultured Actinomycetes bacterium | reverse complement strand
GGTGACCGCATCAGCCTCGCTGACTGCGCCCTCATTGGTTCATTCATGTCACACATGATTGGTGACCCAGAGCCTCGTAGATGGGTGTTGGAGCGCCAGCCTTCAGTTGCGAAGTGGGTTCAGGATGGTTGGGACACCACTGTTGGAGCTGAGAAGTGGACACCAAATGACGAACTGGCTCCTGAGCTGTTTGAGCTCTTTGAAGAGATGAACCGCGAAAACACGAAGGTTATGTACGCAACGTATGAAGCAATGCTGAAGGGGGAGAAGAATTTCGAAGTTGATCTTGGAACTGGCCCAGTCACATTTGCTACCAACCCTTACCGCGAGGCGGCACGTCTCTACATTCGTGACGAGTTCTTGAAGTTCAGTGCATCTGATCAAGAGAAGGTCAAGTCAGTGCTTGGCCCTACGGGAGTTCTGGACCCATACCTTCTTGACCCGATTCCTAACTTCACCCACCAGTCGAAAAAGGGTTCAAGACACCCTGACTGAGAGTTGATAAATGATACTGAATCTAGTATCATTATTCAATGGATGGCAAACAAAAATTCTCAGAGATTCTTAGATCCTTTCGGACTTCTAGGGGGCTTTCCCAGCGTGAGCTTGCAAACCTTGCAGGCGTGCCACAGCCAACTATTGCCGCAATTGAATCTGCACAACGCGAACCATCTCTGACTCTATTGAGTTCAATCATCGAATCGGGAGGAGGGTCGCTGAAAATCGAGATAAGACCATTAGCTCGCTACGGCGTCGTCAATACAGCAATCCAAATTCGAGATGCATTGAAGAGGGCATTGCCTGATGAAAGAACTAATGATTCGGCATTGCGACTTTCTATTAGTTTTCATGATTTCATTAGTTCTTCAGACGCAGACGAATTTTATGAATTAGTTAACAATCCTCCGATTCTTGTTGGTGATTCACGATGGGACTCCTTTCTTGCTGCGATAGTTGAAAACGAATGTTCTCTACGTGACGTATCTCCTCCAAAGTGGATCAATGATGATTCTCGTTTCTTAAAACCGTTCTGGCATCTTTCATCAAATCCATTACTTCATGACTGGGAGTTCGCAACTGCCCCTGCCGCTTTTCTTCGCCATGGCGTAGTCGTTGCAGCAGATGAATTGGCGAGTGTTTAGTGGACCGGACCGAAATGGTTGACGCGCTTGGTGAAGTTGGCGCTGAATTAGAAAAACGATTAATCGATGCGAAGCTTTACTTGGTAGGTGGTGCAGTTATGGTTCTTGCACATGACTCACGTGACTCTACATTTGATGTCGATGGAGATTTTTACCCACGGGACATCGTTATTCAGATTGCCCAAGAGGTAGGCAGTCGACGTGGTCTACCAAGTGATTGGCTGAACGCTGCGGCAAATGGTTTTATCCCTGTATTTAAATCGCCTGAGTGGCGCCCGCTGTACCGCTTCGGCTCTCTTGAAGTTCTAGCTGCCGATGACAGGACAATGCTTGCAATGAAGATTCGAGCAAGCCGGGGAAGCCGTGATGAGCCGGACATTGCCGTTTTACTGAAGGTTTGCATGATCACCTCAGTTACAGAGGCAATGCAACTGTACGAAGAATATTTTCCAGAAGACCCGGCCCCAGAGCGTGCACGCCTGATACTCAAAAATATTCTTGACTAAAACACATTGTGTTTCTTAGTTACCTCAGTCGAAAAAAGGTTCAAGACACCCTGACTGAGAAGTTCTTCTAGATACTTCCGTTTGAGAGTCCTTTGAGGACTTCTTCGGCGCGTTTCTTTACCTCAGGAAGATCAGAGAGTCGATTAAGCCCGAAAACCTGTTGACTCATTCGATGGTTCTTAATGAATGTTTCTTTGTGACGATCGAGAAAGTCCCAGTACAGCGTCGTGAACGGGCATGCGGTGTCACCAGTACGAAGTTTCGGGTTATACGCGCAACCTTTGCAGTAATTAGACATTCGTGAAATGTACGCTCCGCCTGCTGCGTAAGGCTTAGTCATCATCTGACCACCGTCAGCATGAACGCCCATACCAATGACGTTTGGAACCATTACCCACTCTGTTGCGTCAATAAAGACTTCTCGCATCCAGTCCAAGAACTCTTGAGGGTTTGTTCCTGTGATTAATGCCAGGTTTGAAAGAATCATCAGCCTTGGGATGTGATGAACCCATGACCTGCTCTGGATGTCAGAGACGGTTTCC
>CAIKFN010000148.1 GCA_903826715.1 uncultured Actinomycetes bacterium | reverse complement strand
TAAAGCAAAACTCCCCGAGTTTCCTCGGGGAGTTTTCAGTGCGCCGGCCGGGACTTGAACCCGGAACCTGTTGATTAAGAGTCAAATGCTCTGCCAATTGAGCTACCGGCGCGTGACGAGTCTATACCGCCACGCGCTCGGCGAACTCCTTAGTTGTGCTGAACAGCCTTGACTTCTAGGAATTCTTCGAAGCCGTATTTTCCGAGCTCGCGACCAATTCCTGACTGCTTGTATCCACCAAATGGAGCAACGATGTTGAAAGCACCACCGTTGATTTCTACTTGACCGGTACGGATCTTTCGTGCAACTTCGAATGCCTTCTCGTCAGTTGCAGCCCAAACTCCACCTGCAAGACCGTAGAGAGAGTCATTGGCAATTGCAATGGCTTCTTCTTCAGTGTCGTAAGGGATGATTGAAAGCACTGGTCCGAAGATTTCCTCTTGAGCAATGGTCATTGAGTTCTTCACGTCAGAGAAGATCGTTGGCATTACGTAGAAACCCTTAGAGAGCTCTTCAGGGACGTCAGTTCCTCCACAAATGAGTCGAGCGCCTTCGTCGATTCCCTTGTTGATGTAGTCACGTACACGTTGCTGCTGGACAGCACTGATAAGTGGACCACAGAAGCTTGCGCCAGTGATTGGGTCAGCTGGTGTGAACGCTGCAGCGGTAGCAACAGCCACATCTTCAACTTCCTTCAACTTCGAGCGTGGAACAACCATGCGTGTAAGTGCCGAACAGGTCTGACCTGAGTTGAGGTAGGCCTTTCCAATTCCGTCGGCAACAGCTTTAGCAATGTCAGCATCTTCGAGGATCACGTTTGCAGACTTACCACCGAGTTCAAGCGAAACTCGCTTAACCATCTGTGCAGCAATTTCCATAACTCGCTTTCCGGCACGAGTTGAACCAGTGAATGAAACCATGTCAGTCTTTGGGTGCGCAACGATTGCTTCTCCAACAACTGGGCCTACACCTGTTACGAGGTTGAACACACCCTTTGGTAGCCCAACTTCGTGAATGATGTCAGCGAGGATGAATGCGTTGATCGGTGCAACTTCACTTGGCTTCAAGACAACGGTGCAACCTGCAGCGAGTGCAGCAGCAACCTTGTTCGCAATTTGGTGAAGTGGGTAGTTCCAAGGTGTGATTGCAGCAACAACACCTACTGGCTCGCGAACGAGTGTTGATGTTCCAACTTCTTCTTCCCATACAAACTCTGAAGCACGCTGTGCGTTGTCAGCGAATGTGAAAGTAGGAAGTCCAGCCTGGATGCCCTTGGCGAGCATGAGTGGCATTCCAACTTCGTTGGCGATGCAAAGTGCGATTTCGTCTCCGCGCTCAGCGAGCTTTTCTGAGATACGTGTGAGAAGTTCACCGCGCTCTTTAGGGCTTGTATTTGCCCATGATGTGAATGCAGCAGCTGCAGCATCAACTGCGCTATTTGCCTCTTCAACAGTTCCAGCAGGAATCGTTGCGTAGAGCTCACCGGTTCCAGAAGTTGTTACTACGAGTGTTTCCTTAGACGAGGCCTTAACCCACTGTCCGTTGATGTAGAACGAATCGCGAACGATTGTCATGTTTCCCCCTTAGGCCTCGTATGAGGCGTGTAGCGAAAATCTACACGGAGATTGGTGGGTCATGACTTAAGAGAAAAAATGCCCGACTTCGCAACACATTTGGCGAAGTCGGGCAATTCTTGGGGTGAGTGACGGGTCTCGAACCCGCGGCCTCCAGGACCACAACCTGGCGCTCTAACCAGCTGAGCTACACCCACCAAGACCTATAAGTATTGCACAGCCAACGAAGCTGGCAAAAGGAAGGTTTTATTTAACTACGATTGAGGGTGCGCCCCTGTAGCTCAACTGGATAGAGCATCGGAGTTCTAACCCGCAGGTTGCAAGTTCAAGTCTTGCCGGGGGCACTCAGGAAATTGCTAGTACTTTCACACGGTGCTCACAATGACGGTCGGTAACGTTTAGACGTGACACAGCTTTCGAGCCAAGCGCAGATCTCGCGCCTCATTCATCGTTTTGGCTTCGGTCCTAAGCCGGGGCAGTTCGCGCAACTTCTTGCCGGTGGAGTTGCAAGTGCACAAGCAGCCATACTCAACGTTCCTGCTGTTGACTCTGGGCTCTCGCAACTCATAACTCCCACATTTGCAAAAATTGGTTCACTAGTTTCCAAAGCCGCAAAGTTTCAAGATGCTCTGCAGTACTACCAACTTGTTTTCTGGTGGCTCGATCGAATGGTGCTTTCTGAAAATGCACTGCCCGAACGAATGACTTGGTTTTGGCACGGTCACTGGGCAACGGCGATCAGCAAAGTTAATTACGCCAATCCAATGTTGATTCAGAATCAAATTCTTCGCCAAAATGCTCTGGGAAATTTCAACACCATGACACAGTCAATGATCAATGATGCAGCGTTGCAGTACTGGCTCGACGGCCAGCAAAACTTAATCGCCGCTCCAAATGAAAACTTGTCTCGAGAGTTCATGGAACTCTTCACACTCGGGGTCGGTAATTACTCTCAGGATGACGTCACAGCACTTGCGAAGTCATTCACTGGATACAAACTTTCTCTTGAAGCAGGGACCGCAACCTTGACGCCAAGAATTCATGACAACTCCTCGGTCAATATTCTTGGAAGTACTGGATCTTTTTCCCCACAAGATGCTGTTGCCGTTCTAACCAAGGAACAGTTTTGCCAAGATTTCATTGCGCAGCGTCTGTGGTTTCGTTTCTACGACTCGTCAAACCTTCAACCAGATGCAACGTTGAGCGATTCATTCGCTACACGAGACATTGGCGCCGCCGTGAAGGCGCTGGTGTATCACTCTGCACTCAGTGACCCACTTCACGCGCAGCCAAAGTCTCCCGTTGAGTGGTTAGTCAGTGCTTGTCGAGCGCTCAACATTCAGCCGTCCAAACTTCCCACTCAGTCAACAGTATTTAGTGCGCTTGCTCGAATGGGCAACACTCCCTTCAATCCTCCAAATGTTGGTGGATGGCCACCTGATCAGTTCTGGTTAGGAGCAGCTCAGGCGCAAGAACGAATCAATCTCTCGCAGTATCTCGTTAGTAATGGTGACCTCACTCCAATTTCTTCTCTTCCCGCAAAGCAGCGTGTCGCGGCGGCTGCAATGTGGCTCGGAGTCGCTGGGTGGGGAGCTTCGACACAGCAAGCACTAGCAAGTGTCGCGAGCGACCCAGCTCGACTCACCTGGCTAGCTCTCAACGCACCTGAATACGTGGTGAACGCATGAGATGTGAAGAGTTCTCTCGACGTGATTTTCTAAAGCTCACTGGTGCTGGCGCAATGACTGCATCAGTGCCACTCAGCCTTTTAGAAATAGCTGCTGCAGGCGCTGCATCACCGCTGCCTTCAAAGACTCCAATTGTTGTTCTGGTCACGCTGTACGGAGGAAACGATGGACTCAACACATTGGTTCCATACCTCGACTCGACGTACTACTCCTCACGTCCTGGCATATCTGTTGACCAGTCCAAAGTACTTGCGCTAAGTGATGGACTTGGGTTCAACCCAGCCATGAAAAACTTCCAAGCGCTATGGAATGCAAATCAGTTGACAATTGTTCGCGGCGTTGGCTACCCGAAACCAAACCTTTCTCACTTTTCATCAATGGCAATTTGGCAAACTGCGTCGCCAGCGACGTCAGTTTCGACTGGATGGATTGGCAGGTGGCTTGATACCCAGCCGCTAAATCCAATGCTCGCCGTATCAATTGGTTCAACAATGCCACCAGCATTTGCCGGAGCTAAGCAAAGTGGGTCAGTGATGCCAACAACTGGTTTCAAATTGCCAAGTGGCTCAGCGCAGAAACAATTCAAAGCGCTCGGCGTGCAAACGGCTGGTGCTTCACCTGCCGCACAGAGTGCCGCACTCTCGATTTCCAACTTGTATCAAATAGCGGGGACAGTTACTTCTCAACTTGCATTAGGAACACCGAAGCCGGTTAATACAGCACTTCAAAATGTAGGCAACACATCGCTGAACTCGCAGCTTGATTCAGTGGCAACGCTTATTAGTGCTGGCGCCCCCACAAGAGTTTGGGAAGTCTCAATAGGTGGCTTTGATACCCACGCTGATGAAGTCACCACACAGAACGCACTTATTGGTGGAGTGACTGACTCAGTAGCACGCTTCATGTCGCAAATTGCTGGAACAAAAAGAGCAAACGATGTAACGGTTGTTGTCTATACCGAGTTCGGACGTCGTGTTAAGGCCAACGCAGCTTTAGGCACTGACCACGGTACTTCGAACGCAGTCTTTATTGCCGGCAAATCTGGCGTTGGTGGATTCGTTGGTGACGAGCCTTCACTGACGCAACTCGACTCAACTGGAAACATGCTCGTTACTACTGACTTTCGAGATGTCTACGGATCAATACTTGAAGACTTGCTCGCAACTCCGGTTGGCAAAATTATTCCTGGATGGACCACCAAACTCCCACTGTTCTCTTCGAAGTAACCGCCACACTCTCCAGCGCAACATTGCAATGTGCTCAGTAAGCAAAAAATTGTGACCTTCTGACCCAAAGACTTTCACCCAAGTGATTAGTAGCCACCTAGTCTTTTGCGCATGCGTATAAAAACCTTCCTTGCTGTACTGCTCCTCAGTCTTTCTCTTACCTCGAGTGCAGGAGCATCAAGCGTTACGTGGACGTGGCACGCATCGGGACACCTTGGGAAGATTGTTTCCTGCGCAGGACAAGGCTCGCATAAAGCAGCTAGTACATGTCAATTCAACATTGGCAGCATCCCTGGAAATGACGTTCTTCATGAAATTATTACATTTACAAATAACAGCTCATCGCAACTTTGCTACGGGATAAGCACCAACACTTCGTACATGTCAGGTCTAAGCAGCGTTTGTGTAAAGCCACATTCCTCAAAGCAGCATGTTGCAAAAAGCTCCGTAGTAAATTTTCAGGAGCTGTCTCTTGGCGTCTTCATAACAAGTGGTGCATCAAACCAACCAATTGGGGCGATTGCATCGAATACGCTTTCTGATTTTGCAATTAGTTTGAGCGAACTTCAGAGCAGTGCGACCATGGGATTTAACGCGTATGAGCCAAAGAACTTTGCAGGGTTCACATTCACTCACTTCACCTTGAGCGACAAAACACTTTGCAGTGATAAGGCTCTACGAGTTTTTGCAATTGGTGGCCGTGGAACATTTGGAAATAGTCTGCCCGGCATAAGCATTTTTGAAAAAGCACAAGGCACATGTGCGAGCACACCAGAATTCAATACAAAAATTTCTTCTCAAATTGTTAATGGCCACACAGCACAGGTTTTGAGTAATTGCGCTGGAGTGGCTGCTGGAAAATGTGGGGCCACACAAGTCAAAGCAAATGGTGGCCTGGTTACCTGGACAATTCCTGGCTCAGGGGCAATGAAGTCAACCGTGGTGAGTGTTACTTCGTACAATCTTTCGCTCGCCACACTGTTATCAGTGGCTCGATCAATTCGCTGACCGCTAATGGTCGGGAAGGGGGGATTCGAACCCCCGGCCTCCTGGTCCCAAACCAGGCGCGCTAACCAAGCTGCGCTACTTCCCGTGAACTGCAGACCTCTACGTTACACGCTGTAGATGACTGGTCTTGAAAGCGACCAGTCTCTAGGCTTCATTTAGATCGATTGGAGAGCCATGGCCTACGAGTGGATTACTGACTCACTTGAAGATACGTGGACGCAAATTGAGCGTCTCGTGCGCCCTCTCGCCCCAGAGCAATACAACGCATTGACTCCTTGTCCGGGTTGGACCGTGAAAGACATCTTGAGTCACTTGCTCGGATTTGAGTTACTTCTTTCAGGTGGCGAAGTTCCAGCGTTTGATGGCGAGATGCCGGCCCACGTAAAAAATCAAATTGGTGAACTCAATGAAGCCTTCGTTCAGGCGAACCGAAACCTCGCTGGCATTGAAGTACTTGAGCAATTCTCCAGCGTTACAAAAGCATCTCTTAAGCGGTTACGGGCGCTTGATGAAGATGCGTGGGAAAAAGTTGGCTGGAGTCCAGAAGGCGAAAAGCCACATTTCAGATTTCAAGAAACTCGAATCTTCGATTCGTGGATTCACTTACAAGACATTCGCGATGCACTGCTGCAACCTGCTGATGATCATGGGACCGGCGAAGAAGTTGTAGTGAACCGCTTCGAAGGAGCAGTGCCTTACATCTTGGGTAAAAAGATGCAAGCTCCTGAGGGGACGCTCGTGCAGATAAATCTCATTGGCCGTCTTGGTCGACTACTTATGTTCAAAATTATTGACGGTCGTTGCATGGCAGTTGACATGACTGAAGAACAGCCAGTTTTAGAGATAACAACTCCCGTGGCCCTCTTCTGGAGGCGCTGCGCCGGACGTATTGGTGCTGAAGCCTTTCTCAACGCTTCAGCGACTGACGTACGAGGCGATAAGGCCATGGCTCAAGCGTTTAGCCAGGCCATGCCCATTGTGATTTAGAGATTTCGCTCCCAGCCGGTAGGCTCTATATCCCTATGCGTGCAACTTCATCAACTCTAGAAAACAACCGAATCAAGCTCACCGTTGAGGTCGACGAGACCGAAATGAATGACGCCATGGAGAGTGCTGCCAAGTCTCTGTCTAAGCAGGTCTCTATTAAAGGTTTTCGCAAGGGCAAAGTTCCTAAGAACGTACTGATTGCTCACCTCGGTGGGGTTGAAGCACTTCGCGCAGAAGCAATTCGTGAGTCCATGCCTGACTTTTATGCACACGCGGTATCAGACACATTGACTGACCCAATCGGGCAACCTGACATCAACATCACCGCAGGCGAAGAATCAGGACCACTTACATTCGAAGCAGAAGTAGAAGTACGACCTGAAGCAAGCATCAAAGGACACCATGATCTTCGTGTTGAAATTCCTTCGCCGAATGTAACTGATGATGAAGTACTAAAGCAGATTGACAGGTTCCGTGAAGCCGACGCCGAGCTTCAAGACGTAGATCGTCCAATTGCGCTTAATGACCTTGTGACTATGGACATCCGTATGCAGAAAATTGACTCAGAAGATGATCCGCTTGAAATGTCTGACTACATGTACACGGTTGGCTCAGGCGTAATTACAGATGGCGTCGACGAACTGATTGTTGGCCTTAAGGCTGGCGAAGATTTGAAACTCAACGGAAATTTTGCTGGCACAACAGAAACTGCAACGTACGAACTCAAGCTCAAGCAGGTTAAAGAGCGAGTAATGCCTGAACTTAATGATGCATGGGTAGAAGAAAATACTGAATGGAAGAGCGTTGATGAGATGCGCGAGCAGATCATTTCTCAAATGCGTCGCATGAAGGTTGTTGAAGCACAAATGTCACAGCGTGACGCAGTGTTAGTTGCTCTCAGTGACCTTGTTCCTGAAGAACTTGCCCCAGACCTACTGATTTCAAGTGAAACAAACGAACGACTTCACGATCTGGGACACCGACTTTCGCAGCAGAACCTCAACCTTGAAACATTCCTGCAAATTACGAACCAGACACCTGACGACCTGCTCGCAACACTTCGTGCTGACGCAGTGCGTGCAGTTCGAATTGACCTTGGACTTCGTGCACTCGTTAAGGCTGAGAAGATTGAGCCAACTGAAGCTGAAGTTGAAGAAGAACTCATCTCCACAGCAGAGGCAATGAGCACGAAGCCAGAAATCCTTCGTCAAAATCTCCGTGACTCTGGGCGAGTTGTTACCTTCCAGGCTGAAGTCGCAAAGATGAAAGCTTCACGCTGGCTTAACGACAACGTGACCTTTGTTGACCCTGATGGCGTGGAAATTGACCGTGAACTTCTCAAGGTTGACCAAAGTCAAGACTTAGACGCATAAGGTAGAGGCGTGAACGAACACTTCAAAGCAATGAACTATCTCGTACCAACAGTTATCGAGACATCAAACCGAGGCGAGCGCGCCTATGACCTCTACAGCCGACTCTTGAAGGAACGCATTATCTTCATCGGTACTGGCATTGACGACACGATTGCGAACCTCATCTGTGCACAGATGTTGTTCCTCGAGTCTGAAGACCCAGACAAGGACATCAACCTCTACATCAACTCACCTGGTGGAGAGATTACTGCACTCTTTGCGATCTACGACACCATGAAGTACGTAAAGCCAGACGTTTCAACGTTCTGTTTCGGACAAGCTGCATCTGCTGCTGCAGTACTTCTTGGCGCGGGCGCCAAGGGCAAGCGCTATGCACTTCCGCACTCACGCGTACTTATGCACCAACCGTGGGGTGGCGTTGGTGGACAAGCAACTGACATTGAAATTCAGGCGAGAGAAATTCTTCACATGAAAGACACTCTCAATGAAATGCTCGCCGCTGACACTGGTCAAAGCGTCGAGAAGGTAACTAAAGACACTGACCGTGACTTCATCATCAGCGCAGCACAAGCCGTTGAATACGGCCTCATTGACGAAGTGATCTCTAAGCGTCCATAGGTACCATTTTTTTACCCCTTCACCACCTAGGATGGAACAAGGCGGAGGTCGTGTCGGAGGTTTTCCGTGGCAAAGTTTGGCGAAAATAGCGACCTTATTAAGTGCAGTTTCTGCGCTAAAGGTCAAAAACAGGTTAAGAAGCTCATTGCTGGACC
>CAIKFN010000147.1 GCA_903826715.1 uncultured Actinomycetes bacterium | reverse complement strand
CTTGGACGCGTCCGATTCGCTCGCCGTTCGAGTCATAGATAGCTCGGCGCAGAAACGTTGAGAGGTGGAGAATTTCAGTCATAGAAAGGCCTTTAGAGACCCTCCAAGGCTACCCGTTTATCCTGATGAGCACCAGTGCGAAAAGATGAACTTGTCGTGAACCCTTGTACAACAAGGAATTCGCTACGAAGGCTTGAAATTCTTGAGCACTTCAGCAACGAATGTAACGTCATCGTCACTTATGCCAGCGTGCGTAACAAAACGAACGCGACGTGGACCAATCGTGCCACCAACAACACCCAGTTGGTCTAGTTCACCAATAATTTGTCGAGCCTGCGGATGGTTAAACGCAACAATGTTTGTCAGACAGATTGCTGGATCGTAGTTCGATTCTGGAAATGATTGTGCAAAAAGAGTTGCTAGTTGTTTCGCACGTGCGTGGTCTTCACTCAGACGCTCAATCATTGTGTCGAGTGCGACGAGTCCCGCAGCGGCCAAGATCCCTGCTTGGCGCATTGCACCACCGAGTCGCTTGCGCTCAATGCGTGCAGTGTTCATGTCAATAGAAGATCCTGCGAGTAGTGAACCAACTGGGGCGCAGAGCCCCTTCGACATGCACGTCATAACGGTATTGGCTGGTGTTGCGAATTCTTTTGCAGGTGTTCCAGTTGCGACAACAGCGTTAAAAAGTCGAGCGCCATCAAGGTGAAGGGGAAGATTTCCAATTGCTGATTTGAGTGCGACGAGGTCACGCACGTTCCACGGAGTTCCACCAGATGGCATGTGAGTATTTTCTACCGACACCATTGCAATGTGAGGCTGGTGATCTGCTTCGGCGTCGATGATCGAAAGCACGTCGTCTACATTCAGTTGACCAGTTGAGTCGTCAACGGTTGCAAACTGCACGCCAGAATTTCGCGCCGCAGCTCCAAGCTCGAAGCTAACAACGTGCTGATCGCGTCCAGCAATGATGACGTCACCTGGCCTGGTGTTAACTCGTATTGCAATTTGATTCGCCATCACGCCGGAAGGAACAAAAACTGCAGCTTCTTTTCCGACAATCTTCGCGTAGCGTGCTTCAAGTTCGTTAATAGTGGGGTCTTCACCCGAGCCGTCGTCACCAACAGCCGCATTGGCCATTGCGTCACGCATGGCCTGGGTGGGCTGAGTCACGGTATCGCTTCTGAGGTCTACGCGCCTGGTCATCTAATGAGGCTACAGGCCAACTTCTAGACTGTCTATATGACTGATCACATCCCCCAGCAAATGAATGTGCATGACCAATTGGGGATTGAAATCATCCACGCGAGCCCTGAAAAAGTTGTCTGTCGAGTTGAAGTGAGCCCACGTGTTCATCAACCCTATGGAATTCTGCATGGAGGCGTTTCTGCACTCATGGCAGAAAGCGCCGGCTCAATTGGTGGCGCTACAACTGTTGGTCCAGAGTTCATTGTTGTAGGAACAGAACTCAACATCTCACACCTTCGATCAATGACCAAGGGCACGCTAACGGCAACGGCAACTCCTATTCGAACTGGAAGAAGTGTCCACGTATGGAACATTGACCTTACCGACGAAAGAGACCGTAAAATTGCCATTGCACGCCTGACTTTGCAGGTATTGAAGGCTCCCAATTCTGCCAAGCCTGAGGCCTAGACTTTCATCTAGGAAAAGAGGTCTCTAATGGGTGTTCGCTTTACTGGCTGGGGTATTGGTCTTCCAGAAAACATTGTGACCAACGACGACCTCTCTAAGACCCTCGACACTTCTGACGAGTGGATTAGCGAGCGAACTGGGATTCGCGAGCGCCGTATTGGCAGCTCAACTCGTGAACTCGCCGTTCTTGCTGGAACTGAAGCAATGAAGGACGCTGGCGTAAGCCCCAGCGACATTGACGTGCTCATTCTCGCCACCACCACCCCAGAGCGCATGGCCCCAGCCACCGCGCCAATGGTCGCTAACGACCTTGATATGACCTGCATGTCTATGGACCTAAACGCAGCTTGTAGTGGATTCATGTACGGCGTTCGCACGGCTCAGGGCCTGCTCGAAACTGGAGCCAAACGAGTGCTACTGATTGGTGCTGAGCACCTATCGGGCTGGGTTGATTGGAGTGACCGCAATACCGCTGTTCTTCTCGGCGACGGTGGCGGTGCAGCAGTGCTTGAATACGACGAAAATGTTAATGAAATTCTTTCCTTCGTACTTGGATCAGATGGAGCATCTGCGGACATTCTGACTGCCCCGCACGGCGGGTACTTCTACATGGACGGACCAGAAGTCTTTCGCCGTGCTGTTCGAGTGGTTGTTGACTCCGCAGAAAAAGCAATGGCCCTTGCTGGAGTAACAGCTGACCAGATCAGTCTCGTAGTTCCTCACCAGGCCAACATCCGCATTATTCAAGCCGTTACCCAGCGCCTCGGTATTGATATGGACCGCGCAGTCATCACACTTGACCGCTACGGCAATACTTCAAGTGCATCAATCCCGCTTGCCTACTACGACGCACTTAAGAATGGTCGTGTGAAATCTGGCGAATACGCACTCATGACTGGCTTTGGTGCTGGGATGACGTGGGCCTCAGCAGTTATGAAGTGGGCGTAATGAATAGTCCAGCTCTCGTTATTTTGGCTGCGGGCAGGGCCCGTCGCTACGGTGGCACCAAGCAACTTGCCCCTATAGGCATGCACGGTGAAGCCGTTATTGACCTCATTGGCTCAGACGCTTTCGCCGCGGGATTTGACGACATTGTCTTTGTCGTTAACGCAGAAACTGGACCATCAATCATGGACCACGTCGCAAAGTTCTGGCCCAAGGGTCACAAGATTTCATTCGTAATTCAAAAAGAAATTCGTGGAACTGTTGATGCGGTGCTCACCGCGAGATCGGTGATTGATGTTTCGAAACCATTTGGCATTTCAAATGCTGACGATGTTTATGGTCGAGAATCATTCGCAACACTTGGTAGGCACCTGAAAGATTCAACCAATAACTGTCTCATTGGTTTTCAACTCGACCGTGCACTCGTTGGGGACCTTCCAGTTTCACGAGGAACATGCAATGTAGTGAATGGACACCTCACCGACATCCACGAACGTAGAAACGTGCAGGCAACACTTGATGGATTTATTGCAGACGATGGAGTCGAGCCACGTGTGCTTCACCCCCAGTCGACTGTTTCAATGAACCTCTGGGGCTTTCGACCACAGATGTGGGAGCTAATGGCTGAAGCGGTCGCGGTGCATGACTTTGCAGCAGAGCCAGAGATTCAGCTCTCGACATTCGTGGGAAGCATCTTGCACCGCACACCGCTGCGCTTTGATGTTCTTCCGACACCTTCTCGCTGCATTGGCGTCACCCATGCCGACGATCTTCCACTGGCACAGTTGCTGGTTCGCGAAGAGATTGCTGCGCGACAGCGTCCCGAATTCGCGTTTAGTTAATTTCGCGCTTAAAAAGCCGAAAAACCCGAGTGACCAGTGAGCGAACTCGCCAGCCCCTCGGGTTTCTCGAAGGCACATCAACGTATCCCGTGTCGGACAGGCCTACATCAATGGCGTGCATTTCACGTCATTTGTCTTTGCACTGATGGACCGAACTCCATTTTGTGCCTCGAAGGCTCTGTCCCTCTTGCGAGGTCCCTCACCTTTTCAGTCTTTCCTCTCCTTGCGGATCAGTCCAACTAAGACTGGTACTACGTGAACTACTGATAGCACTTTGCCAGAGCTTTCAACCAAATGTGAGGGGTGAAGGGGAAATCAAAAGGTTATGCCCAACACAAAGTCGCTTATCCACCGAAGTTTTTTACTTTCGCAATGTAATCAACTAGTAAACCTCACGTTACCCACAGCTCAGAAGCACCCAGAAACAAAAAATTCTGTTGATTCTTGGGCGAAGACAACTAAAAATCACCTTTTCTCATGACTACTTCTAACTAGCCGGGCTTTCGACTCAATCAATGCTCGCAACTAACTCACACGCCAGTTTGCTCACCCTGTTCGGATAAAGGACCACGAGTAGATAATTGTCTTTGACTCTCTCAGAAGAACAGAGACTGCTCAAATACGCTGAGCAACAGGTGGCTGCCAAGTACCGTCGTACGCCTCAGGGCGTGGGTCATAGAGGCGGAGTGAAGGATCGCTTCCACCAGCGCACGTTGGCAACCAGTTCGAGAGTGGACTCTCACTTGGAAGCGTTGGCCCTAGGTAAATGTCAAGTGAACCATCATTGTTGTATTCAAGTTGGTCGCTACTTCCAATGCAGTAGCGATTGAGTTCATTTTCAACTAAAAACCCATCGCCGTCATACGCCGTTACAGACCAGAACGCGTCTGCAGGAGGTGTGCTGCCTGGCTCAAAATGCAATTTGTAGTTAGCGGCACCATCAATTCGGTTTCCATCAGAGTCCTTAACGAGCTTCGGGTAGAGCGCGTCTTCGACGGGATTAGCAGCGAGACCAATGAGCGCAACGGCCGCTCTAAGAAAATACGAATTAGCCCACACACCGATTTGGCTTCTATTGATG
>CAIKFN010000146.1 GCA_903826715.1 uncultured Actinomycetes bacterium | reverse complement strand
CCACCAGCCATTCGCATTCTTGTCAGTGAAGTGATCAATGCTGTATTCAATGCCGTGGCGACGAGTCTCAATGAGTTGCAGCTCTGCAGTTGGATTATCTGCTGGTAGCCAGTAGCACTCGGTTGTCATTGATGAGCTGAGTGCAACAACAATAATTTTGTCATCGCGAGATCTTCCAATGCCTACGTTGAACTGCAGGTTGTCTTCTTGGAATACGAGAACATCCTGAGACGCATCTGTTCCGAGTTTGTGTCGCCACAGTTGGTAGGGGCGCCACGCGTCATCGACACGCGTATAAAAGAAGTACTTCGAATCTGTTGACCACGCTGATCCGTAGTGAACATCTTCAATGACGTCATCAGGTGCAGTTTCTCCTACGAGCGAGCGAAAGGTCACGCGGTGTCGTTCGTTACCTTCAAAGTCAGTTCCAACCGCTAACCACTTGTCATCGAAACTTATTGCGAGAACTCCAACCGAGAAGAAGTCGCTGTCACCAGCCTCTACGTTCATGTCAATAACAATCTCTTCACCCTCAATTGGTGTTAGCGGATCAATTGTTGGAGGGGTGTAGTCATTGCTCGCTGCTTTTAGGCGACAAACAATTGGATACTGAAGACCTTCAACGGTGCGGCTGTAGTGCCACCAAGAACGCTTTCGAGACGGAACAGAGTTGTCGGTCTCTTCAATGCGATTCTTCATTTCTTGAAAGAGCTCTTCGGTGAGTGGCTCTAGGTGCTTCAGTTCGTCTTTTAGGAAGTCGTTCTCGTTACGTAGGTGCGAAAGTACTTCTTCGCTACTACGGTCCATCAGCCAGTAGTAGGGGTCAACTCGGGTGTCACCGTGGTGGGTGAGAGAGTGCGGACGCTTAGGGACTGATGGTTTGTTCATGGATTGCTAGTTTGCCAGTAATTCTTAGACATGAGCCCTCATTTAGTTACTACTATGGACGTAGGGTAAATCCCCAAGGAGCTACATGGCAATTGACAATCTAGATTTCAGCCGTTACCAGTTGGGCTGGTCTGACGAGCACCTCGCCGTCTTTAAGCCAAAGAAGGGCATCAACGAGGCAATCGTCCGTGAGATGTCAGCAATGAAGAAAGAAGAGCAATGGATGCTCGACTTTCGTCTCAACGCTCTAAAGAACTTCGAACGAAAGCCCATGCTTCCTTGGTTCGCGAGTCGCATGCCAGACCTCGACTTCAATGACATTTACTACTACATCAAACCAACTGAAAATCAGGTCGACCGTTGGGAAGACCTTCCAGACGCAATTAAGAATACGTATGAAAAGCTTGGTATTCCTGAAGCTGAGCGTAAATACTTAGCTGGAGTTACAGCACAGTACGAATCAGAAGTTGTGTTTCACCGTAACCGTGAAGATCTGGAACGTCTAGGAGTTTTGTTCTGCGACATGGACACTGCTGTTCGTGAGTACCCAGAGCTCGTGCGTAAATACTTCGGAAAAATTATTCCACCAAATGACAACAAGTTTGCAGCATTGAACTCAGCTGTATGGTCAGGTGGGTCGTTCATTTATGTTCCACCAGGAGTAAAGGTTGACCAACCACTTCAGGCATACTTCCGTATCAACACTGAAAACATGGGCCAGTTTGAGCGCACCCTCATCATTGCTGATGAAGGATCACAGGTTCACTACGTAGAAGGTTGCTCGGCTCCGGTCTACTCAACTGACTCTCTGCACTCAGCAGTTGTCGAGCTCGTGGCACTTCCTGGATCACGTATTACGTACACCACAATTCAGAACTGGTCTAACAACGTTTACAACTTGGTGACAAAGCGTGCACGTGCAGAAGCAGAAGCTCATGTTGAGTGGATTGATGGAAACATTGGCTCACGACTCACAATGAAGTACCCAGCTGTCTACTTGATGGGACCAAAGGCGTCGGGTGAAGTTCTTTCAGTTGCCTACGCTGGCCCCGGCCAAGTGCAAGACGCTGGAGCAAAGATGGTTCACTGTGCACCAGAAACCACGTCAACAATTGTTTCTAAGTCAATTTCAAAAGATGGTGGACTAACTTCCTACCGTGGACTTGTAAAGGTTGAACAAGGCGCAACTGGAGCGAAGAGTTTTGTGCGTTGCGATGCACTTATTCTCGACGAGCAGTCAATTTCTGAAACCAAGCCGTACATGGAAGTAGGCGAGCAGGATGCATCAATTGGTCACGAAGCCACGGTTTCGAAGATCGGTGATGACCAGTTGTTCTACCTAATGAGCCGTGGGCTCACAGAGGCACAAGCCATGGGCATGATCGTCAACGGTTTTATTGAGCCAGTTACCAGAACACTTCCTATGGAATATGCCGTTGAGTGGTCACGACTAATTGAGCTCCAAATGGAAGGTTCAATCGGTTAACGATTGACTATGTAGTGTGTCCTACATGGACACAGCTAGTTCAAATCACGTAGATGTAGTGGTAGTTGGCGCTGGGCTTTCGGGCATTGGAGCAGCGTGCCACTTAATGATGCAGTCACCCTCGAGAGCGTTCGCCATTCTTGAGTCTCGAAGCGTAAGTGGAGGGACGTGGGATCTCTTTCGTTACCCAGCTGTACGCAGCGATTCAGACATGTACACACTTGGTTATTCGTTTGCGCCTTGGCGTGAAAAGAAATCAATAGCTGACGGTCCACTAATTCTTAATTACATTCGAGAGACGGCTGAAAAATTTGGCGTTGAAGAGCGCATTCGCTATAACCGACGTGTCGTCGATGCTAAATGGTCAAGCGAAAGTGCATCGTGGACCTTAACTATCAAACACACTGACAGCGATTTCAGCGAAACAATGACGTGCAACTTTCTGTGGGGCAACACTGGGTATTACACCTACGACAAGGGCTATCGTCCTGATTTCCCGGGTGAGGAGAAGTTCCAGGGAAAACTGGTGCACCCTCAGCTCTGGCCAGAGAATCTCGACTACAAGAATAAAAATGTTGTCGTTATCGGTAGTGGAGCAACAGCGATGACCATCGTGCCTGCAATGGCAAAGGATGCAGCCAAAGTTGTGTTGCTACAACGCTCACCAACCTATGTTGTGGCTCGTCCTGATGTTGATGAGTTCGCTGACAAAATACGAGCAAAGTTTTCACCCAAAATTGCTCACAAATTAATTCGCTTCAAAACCATCTCTCTCGGCATGCTGATGTACCAGTTGAGTCAAAAAAAGCCTGAATTGATCAAGCAGAGACTCCGCGAAGGCGCAATCGCCATGCTTCCTGAGGGATACGACGTTGATACACACTTCAACCCTACGTACAATCCATGGGACCAAAGACTTTGCCTCGTTCCAAACGGTGATCTCTTCACTGCAATTTCTTCGGGTAAAGCAGAAATAGTTACTGACACAATTCAGACCTTTACCGTCGACGGAATCCTTCTCGCATCGGGCAAAGAGCTGAAGGCAGACATCATTGTTACTGCTACTGGACTCGTGATGCAGTTGCTGGGTGGAATGAGTATCAGCGTTGATGGTGTCCCGGTTGACATTGGAAAGACAGTTTCTTACAAGGGCATCATGCTTTCAGGTGTTCCCAATTTGGGAACAACATTTGGATACACGAATGCATCATGGACACTCAAAGCGGACCTGACTGCTGACTACATATGTCGCCTACTTAACAAAATGGAAAAGTTGGGCGTTCGCCAAGCGACTCCAAATGTTCCTAGCGACGAGAATCTAGAACCAACAATGGGACTAACTTCTGGCTACATCATGCGTGCACAGGGAAATCTTCCAATGCAAGCAATGAAGAAGCCGTGGAAGTTGTATCAAAACTTTGCGCTAGACACCATGCTTTTAAAGCACGGCAAAATTGATGATGAACTGGTGTTCAGTAACGCTAAAAAACGCTAGCGAGCGTTTCGCCACATACGAAGCAGTGGCGGGCCATTTTTTACTGGGGTGAGTGGCTCACGTGGCTCGAATCCAAATCTCTGGTAGTACGCAATGTTGTCTTCATTCTGAGTTTCTAGATACACCGGTAAGCCTTGCGGGTCGATTTCTCTAAACGCGTGGTTCATAAGCATTGTTCCTATGCCACTTCGCTGAATTTCTGGCTCAGCAACTAAAAGAAATAAATACCAGTGCGGATCTTTGGGGTGCTTCTTTGCCATTTCGTTTAAATACTTTGTCCCATCAACAAGCGCTAATGGGCGACGATACATTGAGCGGAGAACTCCAGGAATCTGAGCCAGCTGGGTGAGCGCTGGCTGGGGATAGCAGCCATCTGGCAACCATGCAGAGACGCCAACTATTACGTCTGATTCATTTCGTACAGTAATAATTCTCCCGCCCTTTCCGAAGTGCAATAACTGGTTTAAGAAGAATAAGTACAAGCCGCGCTTGCGCAGCTTTGGCCCAGGTGAGAGATGACAAAAAAATGGGTCATCCATGAATGCACGCTGAGCAACCCAGCATGCGTCCCTGATGTCTTTCCTGGAGAGCGCTCGTTCATCAACGCGAAAGTTTTCCATACGCTATGAAACAACCATTGTTGTCACATCGAGTGTTGTGAGGTCCGGACCCATTACAACAAGTCCGCTGAAACTTGAAGCGAGTTCGCGCCACTCATGCTCTGTTTCTTTAGACAATGGCGGCACGAAGTGAGTAAGCACTAATGCTTTTACGCCACCACGCTGCGCCGTGTCGGCTGCCTGAGCCACGCTCGAGTGGTAATCCAGAATGTCTTGTAGTCGTGGGTTCGGGATTGATTTAACCCAATCATCACGAATAACAGTCTGTACGTACGCGCTTGCGCCCTTTACGAGCTCGTCAAGTGTCGCACACGGAACTCCGTCGCCACCGATGACAACACTTTCCCCGTCTTTTTCAATTCGGTACCCAAGTGAAGGATCTACTGGACGATGGTCTGTTGCCCCGGCAATAATTTCTTGGTCACCAATAGTGAACTTGTCTCCGGGGAGCACTTCGAGCACTTCGAGTTTTGGTGGTTCGTTGAGGTCAGCGTGGTGACCAATGCGGTATCCAACGTCGGCCTGCAGCATCTCTCGCATGCCTTCAATGAATGCTTTCGTCCCAACTGGACCAACGATTTTAAAATTAGTCCCTGAGGGTGCCATCACCCACTGAGTAGTAATCACATCATTGAGATCGCAGACGTGGTCACTGTGCAAGTGAGTGAGAACTACTCCGTGCAGCATTGCTGGAATTAGCTGCGCCTTAGCGAGCCGCATGACCACACCTCGGCCTGCGTCAAAAAGAATATTGGAAGTACCGGTTTGTATCAAAGTAGAAGGACCAGCGTTGTCAGGATTCGGGATTGGGGAACCAGTTCCAAGTAGAACTATTTTCATATGACTCCTAAGCTTTAGTCGACAGTATTCCACAGAAGAACTGTGCGATGATTTATGTATGGGCATGCGAGAAGAATGTAAACACTTCCAGAGTCGAACCTACAAGTCTGGTGAAGTAGCAAGGTTCTGCGTACTAGGCAATGCGCCAGATCAACCCTGGTCTTGCCCGGAGAACTGCCTCACCTACGAGCGACGATTAGTTGACGTTGGTTGGTCGCACGGAACACTCGTTGATAAGCCCGTAGAAAAACTGCCCGTGAATGACATCCCCGTTGAAGATCGCCGGGAAATTCTCGACTTGGCAAGCGAAATTGTAAATGCAGTAGCTCCGGAGCTTATTGAAGAGCGCCGTCGCGAGTTAGATGAGCAAGAAAAAAATAACCGCCGCGGCTGGAAGTTCTGGCGTCGTTAGTCGCCGTTAAAAACTGCAGGGCGACGTTCAATGAAGGCAGTGAAGGCTTCTTTGAGGTCATTGCTATTGATGTACAGAGCATTCCAGTTCGCAACAAACTTGAGACCTTCATCGATTGTTCTTCCGTCATTGGCATTTAACACTGCCTTTGTTCCTTGAACTGCAAGTGGTGAGTTGGCAGCGATTTCGTTTGCGAGCTCGTATGCAGCAGCAAGCACAGCCTCCGCGTTTGCACCAGCAACCCGGTTAACAAGTCCAATACGCTCAGCGTACGCAGCATCAAAATCTTTTGCGCTGTAGGCAAGTTCAGCCACATGGCCAGCACTGACGATTTTTGGAAGACGCTGAAGAGTTCCTAGATCAGCAACAATGGCAATCTTCGCTTCTCGAACAGAAAAGACTGTGTCGCTTGAGCAAAGTCGAATGTCACAAGCAGTGATGAGGTCAATGCCACCACCGAGGCAGTAACCGTGTACTGCAGCAATAACAGGAATCTTAAGTTCTGCGAAGCAAGTATTTGCATCCTGCATGCGAAGTATTGAATCGTAGAACGATGAATTGGCAACCGCTGAGGATTTTGCATTTGACGATGCGCCTAGGTTTCCACCCATAGTTTTAAGGTCTAAGCCAACTGTGAATGCAGGGCCCTTCGCGGCGATTACGAGAACGCGAATATCTTTGTTGCTGGCAACTTCTTTTGCCGCGAGAGGAAGATCACTAAATAACTCTCTACCCATTGCGTTACGAGCATCTGGTCGGTCTAGCCACAATGTGGCGACGTGTCCATTCACTTCGAGTGTCAAAACTTCTGATGAAAATGCCATGATTTCCCCTTTGAGTCTTTGTTTAGCCTAGGGGAGAGCCCGCTGGGCGTTTTCTATACCCGATTACACTTAACTAGTCCCTAAAACTATGAAAACATTCGCTGATTCAGCCACTTCCTTTATTGCCAGTCAAAGCGATGCAGCGTCACGCCAGGGTGCCTTCAATGCATTCGAGGCAACCGGTCTACCAACGACAACTGATGAAGTTTGGCGATACGCCCCACTAAGCGAACTCAGTCTCGACAAGTTCAGCATCACTTCAAGTCCTAGTAATCACACCGATTCTTCGTTTGCCATTGACTTAACAAAGAGTGCCGGCCTCGTCATTCGAGTTGTTGACGGATACTGCGTCAACATTGGCGATCTTCCTAAAGGTGTACATGCTGAGTCAGTTGAGTCATCGACATCACTTAGTGGGCAGTCACTTACCCTCAGATACGAAAGTGACACTTTCGCGCAACTCAATGCAGCGCTCGCGCCATCAACAACAGTTATTCGAATTGACGCTGGAGTTCATGTCGAACAGCCAATCATTGTTCTGAACGCAACGAGCGCTCAGTCATCGTTCTCTCGCACTCAGATTGAACTCGCCAAGGGTTCAAGCGCAACCATTGTTGAGTACTTCGAAGGTGGAGAAAACGCTCTTGTTGTTCCCCTCAGCGAATACTCCATTGGTGAGAATGCTTCACTACAGCTAATTACGTATCAGCGCCTCAATGCAACTGCCTGGCACGTAGCTAGAACAACGGGACTCATTCAACGCGATGGTCGACTTCGCCAAGCTGTTATTGGTATTGGTGGGTACTACAACCGGTCACGTAACGACGCAGAATTCCTTGGCACGGGTGCTGAGAATGAACTGCGCACCACATTCTTAGGATCAGGAAAGCAAGTTCACGATTTTCGAACTCGCCAGTTCCACAAAGTTGGCCGAAGTCGCTCAACGCTACTGTCTAAGGGTGCAGTCGCCGACGAATCACGTTCTGTCTATACCGGTGTTATAGAAATAGAAAAGGGTGCCAAGAGAACTGACGCCCGACAAACGAATCACAATCTTTTGCTTTCACCGCATGCCCACGCCGACAGTGTGCCAAACCTTGATATCCGTGAAAATGACGTTATGTGCGCACACGCTTCGAGCGTTGGACCACTTGATGAACTACAGCGCTGGTACCTCGAATCTCGTGGCGTCAGCCGCCCCGATGCGGAACGTCTAATGATTCAAGGCTTCTTTAATGAAATGCTGACAACGCTCCCAAAGGAACTCGCCCAACTGGTTGAACAAGACGTTACATCGGTGCTTTCTCAAGTGAACGTTGTAACACCATGACAACTACTGACATTGGCGCGCTGAGTGATTTTGAAAATGGTGGAGCGAAACAAGTAATTCTTGGTGAGCGAACACTTGTGGTGGTCCGAATTGAAGATGATGTTTATGTCCTAGACGACCGCTGCAGCCATGAAGACTTCAGTTTGGCTGAAGGAATTGTTGATACTGCTAACTGTGAAATTGAGTGTGCTCGCCACGGTGCAATGTTCAGTCTGAAAGACGGAAGCCCAATGTCGTTTCCTGCGACCAGACCAGTTGCTCATTACGACGTTGCAATAAACAATGGACGAGTAGAACTGGTGCTCTCATGAGTTCAACATTAAAGATTGAAGGACTTCGCGCTGAAGTTGCTGGCAAGGAAGTATTACGAGGATTCGACTTAGAGATGTCCTCTGGTGAAGTGCACGTCATCATGGGGCCAAACGGTTCTGGGAAGTCAACACTGGCTCACGTACTAACTGGTCACCCCGGGTATAAAGTTCTTGCCGGCTCAGTCAAGCTTGACGGGATAGAGCTCCTTGAGCTTTCTCCAACCGAGCGAGCTCGCCACGGACTCTTGTTGGCGTTGCAGCAGCCAATGGAAGTTCCAGGTGTTCGGCCATACGACCTCTTGCACGCCGCTGGGGCGAGTGAAGTTAACTTGCACGAGAGAATGGTTGAAGAAGCTAACAAAGTAGAGCTAAGACCTGAAGTGCTTGAGCGTTTTGTGAATGTTGATCTTTCCGGTGGAGAACGCAAGCGTGCAGAAATGGTTCAGCTTGGAATTCTTCAACCAAAGTTTGCAGTTCTTGATGAAATCGACTCGGGGCTTGACGTTGACGCACTAGGTGCAGTTGCACGGCGTCTTCAACTCGCAACAAAAGAGTGGAACTGTGGAGTTCTTGCGATTACTCATTTTCGCCGTTTATTGCAAGAACTCACTCCTACGAAGATTCATGTCGTTAGTGAAGGCCGAGTAGTTGCGACTGGTGGGCCTGAGCTCTCTGAAATTCTTGAGCGCGATGGCTACGAGCCATTTCGTGCGCAAAGCGCTTGACCAAAATTTTTAAGATCTAAAGGTAAACTGTCTGAATGGTTGACGGACGTCGCAACGAGCCAAACGGTTCTCGTAGACAAGAAATCGCCAAGCGCAAACTCGCAAATGAACAGCGACTCGTAGCGCTTGGTGAGGCAGTGGACCGAAAAAACGGAATTGAGCGAAAGCCCAAGCGCGCGTCCACGCGGTCCTCAGGTGGTGGTCCAAGGATCACTAAGCGAAGATTCATAATCACTGCACTTATTGTTGCTGGACTTCTTCTAGGTTTGCTCGGCGGCGGTTACATTTATGCGCAACTGAAGTTTGGTTCCATTCCAAAAATTAATGTTGCAGGCGAACTACCAACAATTTCTGGTGAGCCCTTTAACATTCTTGAAATCGGATCAGACTCACGGGTTGGCCTCACTGGCACTGTTGGTGCTCAGTCTGGAGCAACTTCTGGCCAAGCGGCCGGCCAGCGAAGTGACTCGGTAAAAGTAATGCATGTTGATCCAGGCAAGGGAACAATCAGCGTGCTCTCAATTCCTCGAGATCTAATGGTGTCATTGCTACAGAATCAGTCATTGTATGGAAAATACAACCGCATCAATGTGAACTTTGGCAGTGGGCCATCGTTGCTTGCTCAGACAATCACCGCAAACTTTGGTATTCCGATCAACTACACAGTTACGGTGAGCTTTCAAGGACTCATCAATGCCGCAACGGCAATTGGCGGCGTCTACCTCAACTTCCCATATCCATCTGCTGACCCTTACTCGGGACTTCGTATTCGACACGCCGGTTGCCAGTTGGTGACCGGATTTCAAACACTCGCGGTATCTCGCAGTCGACACTTTTATTACAACCAGAGAGGCATCTGGAACTGGCCAGGTAATAACGCATCTGATGCAAGATTGCACGCACTCGGTTGGGTGTACGACGGCACCAGCGACTTTGGCCGTATTGATCGACAGAACGCATTCATGGAAGCATTCATTTCAAGGGCCAAGGGGCTTTATAACCCTCTAACAATCAATTCGTTGCTGTCGAAGATTCCACAAGGGATTGCGCTTGACTCGAAGTTCTCTCTTAATGAACTCATTGGACTTGCAGTGAAATTCCACCACTTCAATACAGCAAACCTCAACACCTACACAATGCCAAATACTGCAGCAGTGGTGAATATGGGGATTCCCCAGGATGTTCTCATCGTGCGAGAACCAGATGCACAGCAATTGCTGACCAAGATGTTTGGCAGTCAGTTACTTGCTCCAACGAACCCACCACCTGGTGCAAACTTGCAGCCACTTGTTATTCCAACTATCACGGTGCCGTCTAGCACCACAACAACAATCGCTACCAAGAAGTCAAAGCACAGTCCAACTACGACAACAACGAATCCAACGCAGTTGGCTCCTTCATTTGACCCAAAGCCTTGTACTCCCTAGCTAGGAAGTTCGCTTAAAGCTTGGCTAAGTGTGTTCCAAGCAAGCACTGCACATTTAATGCGTACAGGAAACTTCACTACTCCCTGGAGAGCAGCGAGTTCACCAAGCGCACGGATATCTACTTTTTCTGGTTCACCACCATCTTCAAGCGCTGTTTCGTGCCCAGTCATTAATTGCTTGAACGTGCCAATTGTCTCTTGAACTTGCTCAAGGGACTTGCCCTTAACCGCTGCGCTCATGAGCGATGACGATGACTGTGAGATGGAGCAACCCTGACCAGTGATCTTGATGTCTTTTAAAACACCATCAGTCACGTCTATGTAAACAGTTATCTGGTCGCCACACAGAGGATTGAACCCTTCAGTGCACACCGCAGGAGGTGTTGGTAGCTCTCCACGGTTACGTGGTGAACGGTAGTGATCCATGATTATTTCTTTGTAGAGATCCTCAAGTCCAGCCATGATTATCCAAACATTCCAATTGCGCTGTGGAGTGCTTCTAGAAGCATGTCGGTGTCACGAACAAGTGAATACGGCCCGTAGGAAATACGCGCTGTTGCATTGAGACCAAAGCGCTTCATCAGTGGCTTGGCGCAGTGATGGCCTGGTCGAACACAGACACCAAATTGGTCAAGCATTTGTGCGACGTCATGTGGGTGCACGCCATCAACATCAATACTGATGACACCACCACGATTGGTCATGTCTCGAGGTCCAATAACTCGTATGCGACCAGAGAATTCCAGTTCGAGACGGGTTAGCGCGTCACCGGTGAGGTCGTGTTCGTGCTGAGCAATGTTCGCCATCCCCAGCCCGGTGAGGTATGTAACCGCAGCACCAAGCCCGGCGGCTTCAGCAATTGGGGGAGTGCCAGCTTCAAATCTGGTTGGACCATTAGCTGGCGTGTAGCCATCAACGGAAACGTCAGCAATCATTCCGCCACCACCTAGGAACGGTGGCATGTCCCTAAGAATTTCTTTGCGTGTCCAGAAGATTCCAATGCCTGTTGGACCGAGCATCTTGTGTGCCGAGAAGCACATGAAGTCAACGTCTAAGTCTTTTACGTCAGTGACGCTGTGGGCAACTGACTGTGCGGCATCGACTGCAATGAGCGCACCGTGCTTGTGGGCAATCGCACTGAGTTCCTTAATGGGATTGATGGTGCCGAGCACGTTAGACATGCCCGTGACTGACAAGAGCTTGACGCCCTTCATTAGTTCATCAATGTTTGAAAGGTCCAATCTGAAGTCATCTGTTACTGGAATGAAGCGAACTTCAAAACCGAGCATGTCGCGAAGCTGAAACCATGGCACGATGTTGGCGTGGTGTTCCATCTCACTGAGAAGTACTACGTCACCTTGCTTTAGATTGACTCGACCCCACGATCTGGCGAGCAAGTTAAACGATTCGGTGCAGTTCTTGGTAAAGACGATTTCTTCAGCACCACCGGGGGCATTAATGAATTTCGCAATTGCGAGTCGTGCACCCTCATACGCTTCAGTTGCTTCGCTGGCGGTTTGAAAGACCGAGCGGTGCACGTTGGCGTGATGAAGTTCGTAGTGACGAGACATTGCTTCAATAACTGCGCGTGGAGGAAGTGACGTAGCACCTGAGTCGAGATACGTAATTGGATAGCCATTAATCACGCGAGTCAGTTGTGGGGTATCAGCCCTAACTAGTGCAGCATTAAAGCTGGTCACGCGCTGACCGGCCGCCAGGCGTCGTAACCTTCGATTTCAATTTTTTCGGCGAGCTCTGGGCCACCGGAGTGGACAATTTTTCCGTCCACAATGATGTGAACACGGTCAGGCTTTATTTCTTCAAGAAGCTTGACGTAGTGCGTTACAACAACAGCGCCCATTGCGGGGTTCTCTTCGCGAACAGTGCTCACTCCACGAGCCACAATTCGAAGCGCGTCGATGTCAAGACCTGAGTCTGTTTCGTCGAGGAACGCAATGGATGGCTCTAGTAGTGCCATTTGGAGTACTTCGTTGCGCTTTCGTTCTCCACCAGAAAAACCGTCGTTGAGGTGACGCTCAGCAAATGCTGGATCCATGCCAAGTCGTTCCATCCACTCCATGAGGTCGAGGCGAACTTCAAGGACACTTAACTCTTCGAGACCTTTACGAGCCGCAATTGCTTGGCGAAGAAACTGAACAACTGAGACTCCGCTAATTGCTTCGGGGTACTGGAATGCGAGAAAGATGCCAGCACGTGCACGCTGGTCTGGTGACCATGACGCGATATCTTCACCGTTAAGAAGGATTTGACCTTCTGTGACTGTGTACCCGGGGTGGCCCATGACCACACTGGCGAGAGTTGATTTTCCAGCACCGTTCGGTCCCATGAGGGCGTGAACTTCCCCGGCGTTGACTACGAGATCGACACCACGAAGGATTTGAGCATCCTCGGCTTCAACGTGGAGATTTTTAAGTTCTAAGAGGGGTGCAGGCACATAGAGAGCCTACCGGTGATATTGGGCTTTTCACCCAAATATTTACCAGCCACGCTCAATCCACTGCGGCAAATGAGGACGTTCATTGCCAATAGTGGAGCTGTCACCGTGGCCCGGCCAGAAGATGGTGTCATCGTCAAACTTTGCGTACAGCTTCTCGAGCGAGGTGATGATTGTGGTGAAGTCGCCGCCGTCAAAGGTTGCATTCCCGGGTCCACCCGGAAACAGCGTGTCACCGGTGAAAAGAAGTGGGGTTGAGAGTAATGAATAGCACGTGCTGCCAGGCGTGTGACCAGGAGTGTGGTGTGCTCGAAGGCGAAGTGACCCACACGAAATTAGGGCCTCATCGCCAATGGTCTCGTCATAGCTCGAAAGCATTGATTTGTCGCCTTCTCCGACAAAGACTGGAATCTGGGCGGCACGGAATTCTTCGACGGCACCAATGTGGTCCCAGTGACCGTGCGTAGTTACGACCTTTTTGACATTAAATTCACTCGCCGCTTCGAGGAGCAGTTCTGCCTCATTTGCAGCGTCTATGAGCACTGACTCGTCACTTTGGCGACAGGTAATGATGAATACGTTGTTGGAGAGGGGCCCCACCACCAATCGCCGGATCTGAGCAATTTCACTGCTCCAAAGAAGTTGAACCTTTTCCATCCCTTAAGACTGCCACCTTTCACCGGGGGTCATGGTTTTTCGCTAATGTCACATAAGGCCGGGCTACCCACCGGTAAGGGAAAAAAGGACATCATGAATTTCGGATTCAGCGAAGAACAAGACGAACTACGCAAGATGGTGAAGCGCTTCTTAGAAGAGAAGTCACCAGAGACAGAAGTACGTCGCGTGATGGCGACTGACGAAGGCTACGACCCTGGCGTCTGGTCAATGATGGCGAACGAACTCGCACTCCAAGGACTCGGCATCCCCGAGGAATTTGGTGGACAGGGATACGGACCTGTTGAGCTTTACGTTGTCTTCGAAGAAATGGGTGCAGCACTTCTTTGCTCTCCATACTTCTCAACTGTTGCTCTTGCATCAAATGCACTTCTACAAGTTGGAACTGATGCCAACAAGAAGCAGTTTCTTCCAGGCATTGCATCTGGCGAAACAATCGCAACTGTTGCGCTCACTGACGAAGCTGGTGACTGGGATCTTTCGAAGATCAAGGCAACAGCAACTGGATCAGGTGACTCATTCAAGATAAGTGGAACATTCAGCTACGTAACTGACGCCAGCACTGCATCACTCATTTTGGTTCCGGCAAAAACATCAAAGGGTCTTTCACTCTTCGCTGTTGCTGGAGATGCTGCTGGAGTTACACGCACCCTTCTTCCAACAATGGACCAGACTCGTAAGCAGTCAAAAGTTGAACTTAAAGACGCTGCTGGTGTGCTGATTGGTACTGAGGGCGGAGCCCTAGAAGGTCTACAGACAACACTGCAGATTGCTGCATCAGCACTCGCTGCTGAGCAGGTTGGTGGCGCACAGCGTGTGCTAACTAACGCAGTGGAATACGCAAAACAGCGAGTTCAGTTTGGTCGTCCAATTGGTTCATTCCAGGCAATCAAGCACAAGTGTGCTGACATGCTCCTCGACGTTGAATCCGCAAAGTCAGCTGCGTACTACGCAGCCTGGGCTTCACAAGAGATGAGCGACGAGTTGCCAATTGCTGCAAGTCTCGCGAAGTCATTCTGCTCAGAGGCGTACTTCCATTGTGCAGCAGAGAACATTCAGATTCACGGTGGAATTGGATTCACATGGGAGCACCACGCTCACCTGTACTTCAAGCGTGCCAAGAGTTCTGAATTGTTCCTTGGTGAGCCTTCATACCACCGCGAACTTCTCGCTACACGACTAGGAATCTAACTAGGTGCTCGATCACGAGCAACTAGAAAGTGGTTCTTCTCATCTAGAACTTCGTATCGCTACGAGTTCTTCGACGTCTACCTCAGGACACATTCTTATTTTGATGCATGGCCTTCCACGCACTATGGGCATGGGTCGCCAAGCGGCTGGACTGCTCCCAGAACTCGCTGAACACTTAGCGAATGAATCTGGCTGGACGGTTGCAACGGGAACACTCTCAGGTGTTGGTGGAAGTACCGGAACGTTCAGTGCCACACAGTGGCGCCAAGACATCGCAACTGTCATTGAACGCATTGCTAAAGAGAAGCAGCGCATCTCACTCGCAGGCTTCGGGTTCGGAGGAGCATTAGCTCTAAACACTGCAGCAAACGATGAACGCATCCAGGGCGTTGCAACGTTTGCAGCTCCTGCGCACTTGCCCCAGTGGAGCGGAACGCCAGAAGAATTTCATCGAGGGATAAAACTCGCCGGAGTTGTGAGCGACGCTGTTGCATTGCAGTCAGTGAAAGAACTCTACGACGACGTGATGTCAATTGACCCACGCGGGTCAGCTGCAAAAATTCCTCCACGTCGCCTTCTCATTGGTCACGGTTCTGATGACATAGAAGTCCCAGCTCAAGATGCGAGAGATCTTGTTGATGCGGCGCAGCAGCACGCGGAACTTCGCATAATTCAAGGTGCTGGTCACTACTTGCGAGCAGACCCTCGCATGGTGGCAACGTTGCTTGGGTGGCTAGACCGTCACTAAGAGCCAAAGGCTCTTGTTAACTCTTCGCTGAGTTGGTGTGCAGCTGCTTCGGGATCTTTAGCCTCGGTAAGCGCGCGAACAACTACAAAGTTATGTAGCCCAGCGACTACTAAATCAAAAATATTGCTGGCGTCAACTCCTCCAGTTACAAAAACGGGACGGTCACTTCGCGCCTGACACTCAAGCGCATACGAAATGCCCGTGGGCTCTCGACCAGCCTTTGTGGGTGTTGCAACAATTGGCCCGGCACTTATGTACGTGGCATCAGTTTTCAATGCCTGCGTGAATTCACTTTCAGCATGCGTTGAAAGACCAATGATTGCGTCTGGGCCAAGTAGTTCTCGACAGCGTTCAACGCTTATGTCATCTTGTCCAACGTGAACACCATCGGCGCCAACTTCTAGGGCAAGTTCTGGCGAATCGTTCATGATGAATGGAACCCCATAGTCACGACAAATTGGGATCATTATTTTGGCAGTTTTTCTGCGTACGTCATCATCAAGGTTTTTTTCACGCAGTTGCACAATGCCAACGCCACCTCGAAGGACTGCAGGTAAAAACGTAGACATATCGTCACGGTGCGAGACGCAAAGGTATAAACGGCGTGAAGATAGGTCAGGCATCTATGACACCTTAGGAGCAATACTTGGCATCTTCTAGCGCTGAATGTAGGGCAGAATAGAGACATGCAGATTCCCGCTAAAGCTGACTATGCAATCAGGGCGCTACTCACACTGGCTGCGAGTGAAGACTCGATTAGCGCTGAACACTTGGCAGAGGAGCAAGGTCTTCCGGCAAAATTTCTCGGCGCAATTCTTTCTGACCTACGACGTGGCGGCATGGTGACGAGCCAGCGAGGACCTGAAGGTGGTTTCAAGCTTGCACGTGATCCGGACCAAATAATGATTGCGGACATTCTTCGAGTTGTTTCTGGACCAATGGCTGGTGTTCGAGGGATGCGACCTGAGACACTTGAATACGGTGGAGAGGCAACACATCTTCGAGACGTATGGGTTGCTGTTCGTGCGTCACTTCGTGAAGTACTCGAGCACGTCACACTGGGTCAAGTGCTTCGAGGAGAACTTCCAGTAGCGGTGACTCGTTTCACAGACGACCCAGATGCGTGGATTACTCGAGTCATATGAAAAGAATTCATACCGACGGTGCATGCCGTGGGAATCCAGGACCCGGCGGATGGGCGTGGGCCAGTGGCAAAGATGAATACGCAAGCGGCCACCACGAACACACGACTAATCAGCGCATGGAAGTCCTCGCCGTTATTGAAGCCCTCAGGTCAAATGATGATCAGGAAATTGAAATCGTTTCTGACTCCACGTACGTGGTTAAGTGCTTCAACGACAAGTGGCACGTGGGCTGGTACCGACGGAACTGGAAGAACTCCCAGGGACAACCAGTAGCCAACCGTGACCTCTGGGAAGAGCTTTTTGCTCTGGTCCTAGAGAGTGGCCGCAAGATCAGATTTACGTGGGTAAAAGGCCACTCTGGCGACGCTATGAATGATTTCTGCGACGTGCTCGCCACTGAAGCCGCTGACCGGCAAATGGGTAGTCAGTCATAGGCTTTGGCCCGGCGTAAAGCATCAATAATGCATTAGGATTTCCACCCGGGGGGCTTTCGTCTAGCGAGTTAGGAAATGTCGTGACAAACGAGGTCCAAGAGTTCGATGTTGTGGTTATTGGTGGTGGCCCTGGTGGCTACGCCGCCGCTCTCTATGGTGCAGCAGCTGGTCTTAACGTTGCTGTTATTGAGCGCGACAAGGTGGGCGGAACGTGTCTTCACCGCGGATGTGTTCCCGCAAAAGAATTTCTCGAAACCGCACACGTACGACGCACGCTCGCGCACTCAAGTGATTTCGGGATCACTACTGGTGACGTAAAGGTTGACTTCGCTGTTAGCCAAGCTCGCAAGAACGAAGTTGTTGACCGACTCTTTAAGGGAGTCTCTGGACTACTTAAGGGTCGAAAAGTCACAGTCTTTGAAGGTACCGGACGACTCGATAAGGATCTAAAAGCAACTGTTATTGACGGAACAGATGCTGGCAAGGTTATTCAAGGAAAGAACATCATCCTGGCGGCTGGATCTGTTCCTCGCACAATTCCTGGATTTGAAATTGATGGAAAAATTATTGTCACCTCTGACGAATTCTTAGACCTCACCACTCTCCCAAAGACCGCAGCAGTAATTGGCGGGGGAGCGATTGGTTGTGAGTTCGCATCAATGCTGAGCGATATGGGCTCTGAAGTAACAATTCTTGAAGGGCTACCTACAATCCTTCCGCTGTGTGACGTAGAAGTTGTTAAGTCTGTAGACCGTGCATTTAAGAAGCGCGGCATCAAGATCCAGGCTGGCGTGAAAATCACTGGTCACACACCAAACGCTAAGGGCACATCAGTGAGCGTTGAAGGTGGAGAAAACCTCGATGTTGAGATGGTCGTCGTCTCTGTTGGACGCCGACCACGTACCGAGGGACTCCTTGGTGACGGAACTGGCGTTGTTGTTTCTGAAAAGGGATTCGTTGATGTTGACAGCTACATGCGCACTGGTGCTGCAAATGTCTTTGCGGTAGGTGACGTTGTAGCAACTGCTCAACTTGCTCACGTTGCCTTCGCCGAAGCAATCGTTGCCGTAAAGACCATCCTTGGTGAGTCGGTCCTGCCGGTTGACTACGACCGAGTGCCATGGGCCATTTATTCGAATCCTGAAGTTGCTTTCTGTGGCCTTACTGAAGAAGCTGCGAAGGCAAAAGGCTACGATGTCATCGTGAAAAAAGACCCCTTCGCCGGTAACAGTCGTGCACAGATCATTGGCGAGACTGACGGAATGGTGAAGATTATTGCTGAAAAGCGCCCTGACGGTACTGCTGGTCAAATTCTTGGTGTTCACATGTCTGGCCCATGGGTCACCGAACAACTCGGTGCTGGATACTTTGCTGTTAACTGGGAAGCAACTGTTGAAGAAGCAGCGGCTCTCATTCAACCCCACCCATCACTTTCCGAGACGTTTGGAGAAACACTCCTAGCGCTCGCAGGACGAGGACTACACGTTGGCTGATGTAACCCTCCCATCGCTCGGTGAATCAGTTACCGAAGGAATCATCACGCAATGGTTCAAGAAGATTGG
>CAIKFN010000145.1 GCA_903826715.1 uncultured Actinomycetes bacterium | reverse complement strand
TTCATCAGGGTTGCTGAGGAATTCTTTCAGTTCATTAACTTCATCGAGATCAAAGAATTCAAATCCATACGATTCAATTTCGTTAAGCACTGGATACGGGTAGACACTTAAGGGGCGACGGTGTGTCACCGATTCAAGTACCGGGTTACCGAACCCTTCCCACGTTGAAGGCATAGTAACTACATCACAAGCAGCGTAGGCGTCATGGATTGTTACGTCACTTGGAACGCCGCGGCGAACCTCAACGGTGCTCTTATCAAGCAGTGCTGCTAACTCTTCGTCGTAGCCATCTTCGCTGGGACCGAGTATCCAGAGCACAGCGTCGAGTGACGCGCAGAGTTGCAATGCTCCTTCAATGTTCTTTCTCGCGATTGCACGTGTTGGAAGCAGCACGAGCGTCTCGTTTGCGATGTTGATGGCGGCTCTTGTTTTATGGCGGTCGCCAAGTGGAGGGCTGCAGTCAAAACTGTTCATGATTGTCGTCGCTGTAATGCCACGACTCTGAAGTTCTCTTCTCGACAGGTCGTTGATGGTGACGTGGTGCCAGTCAGTTGCATCAAGTGGGCCGCTTAGATGTGCAAGATGTGAGCGCTGCCAAGGGAGGTCATGGTGATGAAAGAGCGCCTTCTTGGCTTTAAGCACTTCGTAGAGTGAGTCACGGGCTGCAATGTTGAGTGGCAGCGAGCAAAGGTTTTCGACAATCACTAGATCGGCGCCACTAAGTACTTCTCGAAGTTTGCCAAGTGATGGTGGAGCGTCAGCATGTATTGCGAGACCAGGAAGCATTACGTCGCAAGTTCCTTCTCCGGCGACCGTCGTAATGCTGTGGCCGAGTGAGGAGAGTGCGCCAATCCATTTCGCTGCTTCAATTGAAACGCCATCAGTGCCACCAAGGCGAAAGCTGACTACACAGATACGGGCCACAAACCAAGGTTATGCGCAGAAATAAGGACATTTCAGCGCCGGTAGTAGAGTTGTATGCGGAACTGAACACTCGGTTGCACCCATTTTTGGAGGATTCTCGGTGGCAAAGCGTGCGCTGATTACTGGCATTACCGGCCAAGACGGCTCCTACCTCGCTGAACTGCTCCTTGGTGAGGGTTACGAAGTTGCGGGGCTTATTCGCCGCACCTCAACTGTCAATATTGAGCGAATCAGCCACATCCAGGACAAGCTGACATTGATGTCGGGTGACCTTATGGATGAAGTGTCGCTTATTCACATCTTGCAAGACTTCAAGCCAACTGAGGTGTACAACCTTGCCGCACAGAGCTTCGTACAAGCTTCTTGGGTACAACCTGTACTTACTGGTGAAACAACGGCCCTCGGTGTTACGCGCATGCTCGATGCGATTCGCATTGTCAATCCAGAGATTCGTTTTTACCAAGCAAGCTCTTCAGAAATGTTCGGACGCGTTCGTGAAGTGCCACAAAGTGAAGACACACCGTTTTATCCTCGTAGTCCTTACGGAGTAGCGAAAGTGTACGGTCACTGGATCACCGTTAACTACCGCGAGAGCTACAACTTGCACGCTTCATCGGGGATTCTCTTTAATCACGAATCGCCACGACGTGGTCTCGAGTTCGTCACTCGAAAAGTTACCAATGGTGCTGCACGAATTAAGGCTGGCCTCAGCAGTGAACTTCGCCTCGGGAATTTAGATGCAAAGCGTGACTGGGGCTACGCAGCTGATTACGTGAAGGCCATGTACGCAATGCTTCAGCGCGAGACACCAGAAGATTATGTAATTGCAACGGGCGAGACACACTCAGTGAAAGAGCTTGTAGAAGTTGCCTTTAACGCCGCTGGTCTTGACTGGCAGAAGCACGTGGTAATTGATCCGTCGTTTATTCGTCCCGCGGAAGTTGACCTTCTGGTTGGTGATCCTTCGAAGGCAAAGGCTGAACTCAACTGGCAGCCTGAAGTTGATTTCTACGGTCTTATTGAAATGATGGTTGCTGCAGACATGAAAGAACTGCAGCGTTAGTCGCACGTAATGACTAATGCAGTTACCCCCACCGTTGATCTGCGCAGTGCAGTTGTACTCTCTGGTGGCTTTCCACTCCTAAGTGGTGTTGATCTTCAACTTCTTCCAGGTTCACTGACGGTAATCACTGGGGTCAATGGTGCAGGAAAGACAAGTCTGCTGCGACTACTCGCAGGACTCGTTGCCCTTAGTGACGGAAACGGAACTGTTGCGGGTATTGATCTAAAAAATGGTGACCTTCGCGAACTAAGGCGACGTGTTGGATGGCTTGGTCACGAAGGATCTTTCTACGACGATCTCACTGTGCGTGAGAACTTGACGTTCGCAGCCAAAGCACTAGATCGTCCACTCATTGAAATTGAACGTGCACTACAGCGCGTGGGACTGAGTAATCGAATCGACACGGTGACGAAGAAACTGAGCGCGGGACAGCGACGCAGACTCGCACTTAGCTGGTTGCTAATTCGCCGCCCTGAGATCTGGCTGCTTGATGAGCCCTACGCGTCACTTGATGATGAAGCTCGAACATTCTTTGACGCACTTATTGCTGACGTTGTTAGAAGTGGGGCCACAGTGGTGCTTAGTGCTCACGACAAACTACGAAGTGAAGCGCTACAACCACGCACGATTGTTTTAGGCGGCGGACGAATTGTGAGTGAGTCATGATTCGTACCGCCCTACTTGTCTGCGCAAAAGATCTTCGAATTGAAATGCGTAGTCGTGTGCTCTTATGGCAGGTGTTGCCATTTGGAGTTATGGCACTACTGCTCTGTGGAATTGCACTCGGTCCTGCGCGCGCGGGCAACTCTTCAGCGGGACCGGGTTTGTTCTACTTAGTGACATTGCTTGTTGCTCTACTCATGATTAATCGCAGTCAGTCTGTTGAGAAGACTCCCGGCACGAAGGCATCAGTTGCGACCTTGGGACTCGATCCGGCTGGCGTATTTCTTGGAAAGTCGCTGGCACTTGCTAGCGAACTCTGGGTAACGGGAGTCATCTTGCTCGCAGGCTCAGTCTTGGTCCTTCACACGAGCCTTCATGGGGCGATTTTGGCCTTGCCGAGTGTCATAGTGACGCTCGCAGCTCTAGCCGTGGCGGGGACTTTGTACGGTGCACTGACCTCGGGGGGTGACGGGGCGGCGACCCTGCTCCCGGTCCTGGCTCTTCCAGCATTTGCTCCATTACTTATTGCCGGTGAACGCTCATTTAGTGCTGCGCTACACCACGGTGGAATCTGGCGATGGTGGCTAATTCTCAGTGTTGCGCTGGTTGTGTACTCAGCAATTGGAATTCTCCTTTACGGTGTTCTAGAGGAATCATGATGAAACAGCTCTCCCAGCGACTTTTCGGACCGCTCACACTCACTGCCATGGGTGTGAATCTTGTCCTCGGACTGTGGATAGTTCCACCTGACAAGGTGCAAGGCGAACTCGCTCGTCTTGTTTACATTCATCCATCTGTTGCGTGGGTCGCACTCTATGTTTCCTTCGGCACCGCAGCAATTTCGAGTGCTTTGTATTTATGGAAGCGCACACGTTCAGTTGTTATGGACAGGGTTGCGCACTGTGCAATGGAAGTCAGTGTTGTATTTATTGCGCTCACACTCATTACTGGATCCATCTGGGGTCGCCCCGCGTGGGGAGTGTGGTGGGTCTGGGACGCGCGCCTCACGTCAAGCGCAATTCTTGGCGTCTTGGCACTTGGGTACTTAGCGCTACGTCGTGCTAACGATGACCCACAGCTTCGTGCTCGTAGGAGTGCAGTCTTTGGCGTTCTAATCGCCATCAACGTTCCAATCATTCACTTCTCAGTGCAGTGGTGGAAGACACTGCACCAAGGCGCGACTGTCTTTACTTCGAACCGCACGCTGCTCATTCACGGTATTCAGGCGTGGACGTTGCTCATTAGTTTCATTGCCTTCACGATGTTGTTCTTCTGGATTCTTCGTTACCGCTACCGCCTCGAAGTACTGCGTGAAAACATTGCTGGTGCCTCGCTCGAAGAAGCGCTCAGTGCTCGTAGACGTGAAGGAGCACAGTCATGAACTACGTCTACTGGGGATACGGATTCACGTACGTAGGGCTTGCTCTTTATGTTTTTTCAATTTGGTGGCGAGGACGACGTGTCGGACGCTGACGCAATAAATGAACTCAGTCCGGTCGCTCCACCCGTAACAAAAAAACGAAACCGCACGAGGTCTATTGGAGTACTAGTTGTTTTGCTTCTCGCAATCGTTGCACTGCTCAGCCAGGGCATTCTTCACTCACTTAATTACTTCGAAACTGTTGACCAAGTTCTCGCCAATCGTGCATCATTTGGAACTGAAATAATGCGTCTTGAAGGCGTTGTGAAGCCGGGAACAATTATTCGCACTTCCACGGGGGCGTCGTTTTATGTAACTGGGTCAAAGGGTGAAGTATTTGTAAAGTCTCACGGAACACCGCCGCAATTGTTTCAGGCAAACATTCCAGTTGTCGTCGTAGGTCACTTCACGACGAAGTCTTCAATGAACTTTGATGGCACACAAATAATGGTGAAGCACACCGCTTCATACATTGCGAAGAATCCAAGTCGTGTGAAGGCACCGAACGGAACAGTCAGATGATCTCCTGGGTTGGTCGTATTGCGCTCTACGTTGCGTTTTTTGCAGCTATTGGTGGAATCACTACTCAGGCAGTGGCGCTTAGGTCTAAAAAGCAAAGCCACTCACTCAAGTGGGCGTTACTGCTGCTGGTTGGAATCAGTGTCGCTGTTGGAGACATGCAGACTGCGCTTATTACTCACAATTTCTCCCTGGCCTACGTCGCAGAAAATAACGCCACATTCACGCCACTTATCTATTCGATTACTGGGATGTGGTCAGCGCTCGAAGGATCACTGCTGCTGTGGTCACTTATTCTCAGCACACTCACCGTTGGCGTTATCTACTACTACCGACGTGAATCAGATGACTCAGTTGTTTCGTGGGCCACGATGGTGTTATTCATTGTCGGGGCTTTCTTTCTGTTCATCATGGCCGGTCCCGCTGACCCGTTCCTGCGTAACGCAGCACACGTTTTGCAAGGAGCCGGACCAAATGCTCTATTGCAGGACAACCCCCTAGTGGCTATTCACCCGCCGCTGCTGTACTCGGGCTTTGTAGGTTTCACCGTTCCATTCGCTTTTGCTATTGCCATGCTTATTACTGGTCGCGTGCAAGATCGCTGGCCCCTCGAGCAACGTCGCTGGACGGTGCTGGCGTGGGGGCTACTCAGTGTTGGGATTGTGCTTGGCGCGTGGTGGAGTTACCAGGTACTTGGCTGGGGAGGATTCTGGGGCTGGGACCCAGTTGAGAACGCGGCGTTACTTCCGTGGCTTACTGCGACTGCCTACATTCACTCAGTCATTGTCCAAGACCGCCGAGGTCTCTTTCGGGTGTGGAATCTTTCTCTCGCAGTTGCAACATTCTCGCTAACGGTGCTCGGAACATTCTTTACGCGTTCTGGCGTACTGATAAGCGTGCACGCATTCTCATCAAGCACCCTCGGCCCACTGCTCATTGGTTTTTTCATTGTCTGTCTTGGTGTTGGACTCGGCCTTATTGCGTGGCGAGGAGACAGACTGCGTTCCCCAGTTGGCGTTGATCACCCTCTCTCGCGCGAAGGACTTTTCATTGCGAACAATGTTTTATTCGTGGGATTTGCGATTGTGGTGCTGCTCGGCACCATCTTCCCGTTGCTGTATCAAGCAATCAACGGTGGGCAAGTAACAGTAGGAACGCCGTACTTCGCGACCATTGCGGCTCCTATGAGCATTGTCTTGCTATTTCTCATGTCTCTTGCTCCACTGGTGAGCTGGCGCACAGTTGATAAGGCAGTTCTGTGGACTCGTATTCGTTTCAGCGCCTGGAGTGCAGTACTGGTTGTTGCACTACTGATTGCATTTAATGTACGAAAGCCCGCAGTATTACTCGCTTACTTCCTTGGCACTGCAGCTGCAGGTTCAGCACTTCGCATGATTCGCTCAATCATTGTCACAGCGACGCGACGCGCAAATACCTGGTCATTTCTTCGTGCTCCAACGCTCGGTGGCATGGTGGCTCACATTGGCATAGTCATTTTGGCACTCGGTATTGTTACATCCACCTCGTACACAACTCGTAGTGAAGTCACACTTAGTCCGGGACAGAGCACCATTGTGAGTGGAGAGTACGTTAAGTACTTCGGACTTCACACCCTTAAAGACTCGCTTCGAACTTCGACCCAGCTCATTGTGTTAATAGGGCACCACGAAGTAAAACCAGCGATTACTACGTTCAACGGGCGTTCTACCCAGGCCGTTGGAACACCCGCAATTGATTCAAGTTTGCTTCGAGACGTGTACGTCACATTTGACGCTGTTGGCGGTAACGGACAAACTTCGGGTGCTCAGGTGCAGAACAATCTTCCTGCCGGGTCAGTGGTTCTTGGCATCACCGTAGAGCCACTCATTGCGTGGCTCTGGATCGGTGGTCTCATAGTGGGGCTTGGAAGCATCCTTTCGTTCCTACGTCGCAGGCACAACGATGAGGTTTCGAGTTGAGACGCACAGTTGCCATTTCCAGCACAGCGCTACTAGTAGTTGTAGTTGCCTTCTCAGTGTTTCTGGGCACTCGTCACGCTGTTAACGATGCGACCAGTGTTAGGAGCCCACTACTTGGAAAAATGGCGCCGACATTTTCTGGTGAAGAATTAAAGACTGCTACACACGCTGGTCAGTTTTCACTTCTCAAATACCGTGGCGACATTGTTGTTATCAACTTCTGGTCTTCATGGTGCATCCCTTGCCAAGTGGAGTCACCAAACATTTCTACGTTTGCTTGGCAGCAAAGAAATAATCACGTTCAGGTGGTTGGTGTGGTCTTTAATGACGCAGTCAGTTCTGCTGCATCGTTCTCTTCTAAGTACGGTGACCTCTACCCATCAATAGTTGACCCCGGTGGTCTCATTGCCAATAACTATGGTGTCACGTCACCTCCAACGACATTTGTTCTAAACGCCAAGGGTCAGGTAGCAGCGACACTTATTGGCCCTGTTTCTACAAAGCAACTAAATGACGTTGTTAAGAGGATCCGCGGATGAAGATTCTGAAGTCATTTTGGACATGGCTAGCGGCGTGTGTAGTTGTTCTGGCCTTGTCTTTCGCAAGTGCTCCAAGTGCATCAACGAGTTCGTCACGGATTGCACACCTCGAGACACTTGTGAAGTGTCCTTCGTGTGAAGACCTGTCAGTTGCAATAAGTAACTCCACCTCTGCAATTGCAGTTCGTAATCAAATTTCTACTGACGTGCACAGGGGAAAGTCTGATAACCAAATTCTTACTTCATTAGAGAATACGTATGGAACGCAAATACTGCTCAGCCCCTCAACATCGGGCATTGGGGCTATTTTGTGGCTGGCACCACTCGGCGTTGTTCTCGTTGTAGTTGTAGTGGGGCTTCGTCTTAGGAAGAGAACTCAGTGAACCGTGAAGAGCAACAGCTTCGAGATGAGATAGCCCTGCGCGAAGCATCTCTGGGTGACGCGAAACGTGAATTTGAATCTGGTGAGCTTACGAAGGAACGCTACGAAGCAATTGTTTCTCGTGAAGAAACGGCAATCGTCCTAGCCAGTGACAAAATAGGCTCACTCGTAGCGCCTGCACCAAAAGTGCCTGTTCGAAGAATCAGAAAAAAGCGCTGGCTCGTTGTTGCCATAACGGCCTTTTCGCTTGCGCTCGCCGGTATCTTGTGGTCAGCGCTCGCACCTCGCCAGCAAGGATCGTCAATCACTGGATCAGTGCAGCTTGGCCATAACGCCAAGATTCAACAATTACTCGGTGAAGCCGAAGCTGACGTTGCCAATGGTCAGTACGCAACAGCACTTGATGCCTACAGTCGAGTGCTCGCGATTGATGCAAAAAATGTAACTGCGCTTACGCAGTCAGGCTGGCTCGACTTCAGTGCGGGAACTGCTTCTAAGAATGCGGAGCTGGTTAACAAGGGTTCAAGACTCGTTTCTGATGCCTATGTGCTTGCCCCAAATAATCCAGCAACAGTTCTCTATTCAGCAATCATTGCTTCTTCACACGGTGAGTCAAAAATTTCTACGCAACTGTTCAAACAGTTTTTGGCTTTGAAGCCGTCAGCCGGTCAGTTGGCGGTTGCCACACCATTCTTAAAGCAACTTGGTATTACGCCCTAATTAGACGCTGAGCCCTAAAAAGCTGAGCGCGATACCAACAGCGCCGCAAATTAGTAGTCCGCTAACGACTCCCTTTCGAAGCAAGAACACCCAAACGAACATCAAGAGAAGTAGTGGTATCTGCCAGCCATGATGAAGTGCACGCGTGAGTGGCACTGAGGCACCAGCAATTGCTCCGAGCACTGCAGTCCCTGCTCCAGCAAAGAAAGACGCAACATTCTTGTTTTTTCTGATTTTTTCGAATCGTGGTGCACCGATCAGCACAAAGATAAACGAAGGAGTGAATGCAATAAATGCGGCAAGCAACGCTCCCGTTAGCCCACGAGCACTGTAGCCAACAACGGCCACAGTCTGGACAACTGGCCCTGGAGTTATTTGTCCCAGAGCAACTGCATTAAGAAATTGTGCGTTAGTCATCCAGTGATATGTAGAGACAACGTCATGTTGCATGAGTGGAATAATCACAAAACCACCACCATATGAAAGTGCTCCTACTTTCAATGCGACCCAGCACACGGCGCCGAGCCCTGTAAGTGCTGCACCGTGTCCAAGTGCGAGTGGCCCAATCAGCCCCAGCCGTTGATCTGAAGCGCGAAGCATTACTTCAAAGAGTCCACACGCCAGTAGGACAAGTACAACGAATGCAGGTAAGAAGTTGGTGCAAAGTACTCCGAGGATTGCATAAACGAACCAACGTGCCCGCTGTGTTGAGGTGAATCGCTGCCAGCTCCCGGGAACCAGCTGGTATGCAGCATTGAGTGCCACCACCGCAACTCCAGCACCAGCTCCACCAGCTGCACCGAGTACCCAGTTCATGGGGTGCTTGGCAAGAAACAGTGCTGCTAGAGCAATGATGAGAACTAGTCCTGGCGCAATAAAGCAGAGCCCACCGAGGAGCGTGCCTCGAATACCACGCAGTTTCCAAGCGCAAAACATTGCGAGCTGTGTTGATGCCGGACCCGGTAGCAAGTTTGTTGTTGCGACGGCATCTTCGAATTCAGTCGATTCAATCCACTTATTCTTTTCGACGCATAGTTTCCTAAGTAGTGCAATGTGCGCAGGCGGTCCACCAAAGCCAGTTATACCGAGCTGGAGCCACTCTTTTGCAATGACACTTAGAGAAACCTGTTCAGTCGAGCTGCTCATATCGACTGATGAAGTTGTTTACGCCGTAACTCGACACGTGTCGTCACCGCGTGCGCGTGACGTAAGGGTTACTCGAGTTGACTTGGCACCAAGGCCTTCGAGCATTCCAGAAATAAGTCCACGGTCAACTGCACAGAGCACAGGGTGTTGTGTTGCTGCTGCGCCAAAAGGACAGTTGTCTGAAACAACAGACTGTGAGGATCCTTTTTCTTCGGTGTGAGCGTCAAAGCCGTGTGCGGTGAGAATACCTGCGATTGATTCCATGGCGTTTTTAACTGTACGAGTTGATTCAGTTGGCATAACTGAAGAACCGAGTGTGCGTCCATACTGAACACCTACGTCGTGCGCCATTTGTTCTGCGGCGTCAGGACCGAGTCGCTCAAGCGCCATTTCGAGAAGAGCAACAAGAAGTGCGTCACGGCGAACTGATCCGTCCATGACGAAGTTCTCGTCAACCACGCGGTATCCCTTAGAAGGTCTTCCAACGGTGGTCTTTCGAACATTGTCAAATGTGACGTATCCAGCTTCGCTAAGGCGTTCGAGGTGGTGGCGAACAACGTTGGCGTGAACGTCACAGTGAAGGGCCAGGTTGGCTGCAGTCGCGCCGGGATGATCACGTAGGTAGAGATAGATCTTTCGTCGAGTGTTGTCCCCGAATGAGTGCGTGAGACTCGTTACCGTGGCGGTGAAAAGTTCGTTATCTAGTGGCGAATTAGTCACGTTTAAAAGTCTAGGTGCGTAAGTGTGACCTACGACGGTAACCTCTGAGGACTACTAAAGGACCCCCTTGACGCTCAGCCCCCAACTCCGCAGTGAAATCGGTGCACTTGTTGAACCGCAACTTGTTCGCACCCTCGAAGAACTCGGCTTTCTTGGCGCTATTGGTGAAGTAAACGGAGCAGTTCGTGTCGAGCTCGTGCTTCCTGTTACCCAGTGGCCGAACCTCGATGTTTTAGAAGAGCGGATCAGAAGCATTAGCCCAGGAGCGAGCATTGTTGTTCGTTCTATGAACGACGAAGAGCGATTTGGTCTTCGTAACTTTCTTCGAGGGGCCATGCAGGCGCCAGCGGGTCCGGGACTTCACGACCACGGTGCAGACGCTAAGCCAAAGTTCTTGGACAAACTTTCTCGTACTCGCGTGCTTGGGATCTCTTCTGGTAAAGGTGGGGTAGGAAAATCATCCGTTACCGTCAACCTGGCAATCGCTCTTTCGCAGGCCGGCTACCACGTGGGTGTTCTTGACGCTGACGTGTACGGTTTCTCACTTCCAAAGATGCTCGGGGCAACAAATGACCCAATCATTCTAGGTGACACTGTTATTCCAACATTGGTGCACGGTGTGCGCTGCGTTTCAATGGGGTACTTCGTTCCAGACGAACAGCCAGTTATTTGGCGTGGCCCAATGTTGCACAAGGCCATCGAGCAACTCGTCACCGAAGCATGGTGGGATGAGCCGGACTTTCTTCTCATTGACATGCCACCAGGAACTGGTGACGTTGCACTGACGCTTTCTGAAGTACTTCCGCGCATTGAGATGTACGTCGTCACAACACCACAAGCTGCAGCACAGCGTGTGGCACAGCGTTCTGCTTATGCCGCTCGCAAACTCAAGCTCGCCGTTCGAGGCGTCATTGAGAACATGAGTTACTTCATTGGTGATGATGGCAAGAAATACGAGATCTTTGGTTCTGGTGGTGGAAAGCAACTCGCCGACGAACTTGGTATTGCGCTACTTGGCCAGATCCCACTCGAGACGAAGCTACGAAACGGTGGCGACACTGGGCTTCCAGTGATGATCAGTGACCCAGATAGCGACGTTGC
>CAIKFN010000144.1 GCA_903826715.1 uncultured Actinomycetes bacterium | reverse complement strand
GCGCTGGGCCCGAGTCAGTGTTGAAGTCGACATTGCGAGCGAATACCGTTACCGCGATCCAATTGTTGAAGTGGGCACCCTGGTCATTGGTGTGAGCCAGTCCGGTGAAACCATCGATACCATCATGGCTATTCGCGAAGCGCAGCGTCGCGGAGCACGTGTTGTTGCGATCTCGAACATTGTTGACTCGTCACTCGCTAGAGAAGCAGACGCCGTTATTTACACTCGCGCAGGACTAGAAGTATCTGTTGCGTCGACCAAAGCATTTGTAGCCCAGGTTGCAGCTCTTGAGCTCTTTGCTCTTCGCCTCGCTCAGTTGCGCCAAACACTTGCACCAAGTGACATTGATGCACTATTCCAAGGCCTAAATGCAGTGAGTGCACAAGTAGTAAAGACCCTTACTCGCCGTGGTGACTTCGAATCTGTTGCGAAGCAACTTGTTTCTACTCGTGACTTCTTCTTCCTTGGTCGCCACGTTGGGTTCCCAACTGCATTAGAGGGTGCACTAAAGCTTAAAGAACTCAGTTACCTGCACGCAGAAGGCTACCCAGCCGGTGAACTCAAGCACGGCCCACTCGCGCTCATTGAACCGGGTGTTGTGGTTGTGGCGATAACAACCGATCCAAGCATGCACGAGAAGATTCTTTCTAATCTCGCTGAAGTTAAGGCTCGCGGAGCGACGGTGGTTGCTGTTGCAACTGACGACGACGAAAAGATCGCCGCAGTTGCTGACTACGTATTTAGAGTGCCTGCAACGGAGCCAATGTTCACACCAATGGTTGACATTGTTCCACTACAAATTTTTGCCTACGCCATGGCTCGTGGTCTCGAACACAATGTTGACCGTCCGCGCAACCTCGCAAAGACCGTGACGGTTGAATAATGGCTACGGTCGGTATTGGTATTGACATTGTTGACGTTCCACGGTTTGAAAAGGTTTTAGCCAGGCGTCCAAAGATTGTTGATCGCCTCTTCACTGAAGGTGAAAAGCTCGACACCAAACTAAAGCCGCAACGACTCGCAGCCAGGTTCGCCGCCAAAGAAGCAGTCATGAAAGCGTGCGGGGTTGGTGTTGGCTCGACTGGATGGAAGACCATAGAAGTGAAAAAGATGCGCTCGGGCGCACCAATGGTGGTGCTGCACGGCTCGGCTCAAGATCTTGCTGACCGGGTGGGCATAAAGCACATGCACATCACGCTCACGCACACTGACATGAGCGCAGCGGCATTCGTGGTTGGTACTGACGATGCCGGTTGAGGCTGTTAATCGCGCGTCGCGCGTTGAGATTTCTCGCAGTGCTCTAGAGAACAACATTGCAACCTTGCGTGCTGTGAGTGGGGGAGCTGTACTCGCTGGCGTTGTTAAGGCCAATGGGTACGGCGTTGGCGCTGTGCAACTGGCAACTATTTACCAAGAGAACAATGTTGCAATGTTGTGCGTTGCGGTTGTTGATGAAGGGATTGAACTTCGCAGCAACGCAGTGACCATTCCGATTCTGGTCTTTGCAGAACTTGACGAGTTCAATACCAAACTCGCTTTCGAAAACGGACTTATGCCAACAATAGGTTCAGTCGAAGGCGCAACGTTCGCAGTCAACAGTGCGAGAGAGCTCGGTGGTACTCATCGAGTACACGTGAAGCTCGACACCGGAATGCACCGACTCGGCGTTGACCGCGAAAACCTCGATGCAGTCTTAGACGTGCTTATTTCCTCACCGAACATTGAAATTGATGGTTTCTATACGCACTTCAGCGTTGCTGATGAATCAAATTCCGACCATCGCTCGTTTACTCGTACGCAGATTGAACTTTTCAATGAAGCACAGCTGCACGTTGCATCCAGAGGGATTGTTGTTAAGAACATCCACCTTGCTAATACTGCGGGAACTGTTGCCTTTAAGGAAGCTCACGGCACCATGGTGCGCTGTGGACTCGGACTACTTGGTGTTGCTCCACAGCTCTGGCTAGAAAGTGTCATTGGCGAATCTGGAATGACACTTCAAAATGCAGTGAGCCTTCATTCAGCGGTGAGTGCTGTTCGCCGTGTTCCTGCGGGGGCTCGTCCAAGTTACGGTCGACGTCGTGAACTTGAAAAAGACTCAAACATTGCAACAATCCCTTACGGCTACGCCGACGGATACGCACGTTCACTCTTTGCTGGTGGCGCTGAGGTATTAATTCATGCGAAGCGCTACCCGCTCGCTGGACAAATAACAATGGACCAGATAGTTATTGACTGCGGTGATGACGACGTGAAGGTTGGAGACGAAGTGGTGCTACTTGGCCGTCAGGGCGATGAGTTCATTTCTGCGAATGAACTCGCAGAACGACTTGACACCATT
>CAIKFN010000143.1 GCA_903826715.1 uncultured Actinomycetes bacterium | reverse complement strand
TTGTGTTCCACCAGAAATGAGTGCGCGAGTAACGATTTCTGGACGAGTGATGAGTGATCCACCAATTCCGAGTCCACCCCATGAGAGTTCTTCAGTCGCAACAACCATGCCGAGGTATTCGCTCTCACCACCGGTTGCAAAGCCACCAAATTCTTCTGGGACACTGAGACCGAAGCCACCAATTTCAGCAAGTCCGCTGATGATTGATTCTGGAATATCGCCGTTAGTGCGGTGAACGTGTTCGGCGTGTGGGCGAACTTCTTCTTCTGCGAAACGGTGGAACATTTGTGACACCATTTCGAATTCTTCGTCGAGGTGCTTTGGTCCAGGAGTTTCTGCGAGCGAACCAACGAACTCTGCTTGACGGTACGTAGAAACAAAAAGTGCAAATGGCTTGTACCAGTCGCTCTCAACACCCCAGAGTTCTTCGCGTCCAAGAATTCTTGTTGCGAGGTCACTTAGCGCAATAGCCATGAACGCTGCAGTGAGGTCTGCTTCCTGTGTTCCTTTAGCTGCGTACGAGAGACATGCGCGAGCTGTTGCAATCGCACTGGCTGCGTGTGCAAGGTCGTAGGCGAGCGTCTGCTCTTTGTCAGGGCCACCTAATGCGCTAAGGCGCTTTACTCCGGTGTCGATTACTGACTGGGCTTGTGCAATGAGTTCTGTGGCCTTAGCCACGTCAAGGTGTGGGATTGTCATGATGAAAAACTACCGGTTTTGTGAGGACATCGGTGCGCTCTAGGCTGATGGGATGAACGTTGTCATGCTCCTTGCAGATTCAGCCCAAGTGGCTGACGGAAAGCTGTACATCCTGGGCGGAGGATGGTCCGTAACTGGTCCAGGTCCAACCCCTTCGGCCGTGGCGGTAAAGGTCAGTGTTGACCGCCATGAATTCGACAAAGACCACCACTGGGAGATGTTCCTAGAAGATGCTGACGGCAAACTTGTCACCATCGACACCCCTGAAGGGCCACAAAGTATTGAAGTTCGTGGCGACTTCTCTGCGAGCGAGCCTCAAGGAGTTCCACTTGGCACACCAGTTGATGTGCCAATTGCTGTGAACTTCGGGCCAATTCCACTCGCTACCGGTGAGAGGTTCACCTGGCGCATGGTTATAAATGGCGAGGCGCTGTCTGGAGCAAGCGCATCATTTACAACTCGTCCACAGCAAGAAAATGAGGCAGAATAAAATCATGACAACGTACGATCACTCATTTGGGCGCTACTTGGAAGACTTCGAAGTAGGCGACATCTTTAAGCACTGGCCAGGTAAGACAATTACTGAAGCTGATGACCAATTGTTCTGTGCAATCACAATGAACCAACACCCACTGCACAGTGACCGCTGGTTCGCAGAAACGCAGAGCGTGCAGGGACAAAACGTAGTTGTAGGAAACCTCGTGTACTCACTTGTTCTTGGAATGTCTGTTCCAGATGTATCAGGTTCTGCAATTGCGAATCTAGAAATTGAAACGTTGCAACACAAAAATCCAACATTCCACGGTGACACGATTTATGCAGAGACACGTGTGCTTGAGAAGAAGGAATCATCTTCGAAGAATGACCGCGGTATCGTAACGGTTGAGACTAAAGGTTTCAAGCAAGACGGAACTGAAGTTTGCTACTTCCGTCGTCGCGTCATGGTGTGGAAGAAAGAGTTTGCTCCAAAGCGCCAGCGCCCATACGGTGACGACGCCTGGAAGTAATAGCGCGACGTTTCGACGTGCGCTGCTGAGGGCAACCCCCTCGCTGAAAAGAGAATT
>CAIKFN010000142.1 GCA_903826715.1 uncultured Actinomycetes bacterium | reverse complement strand
TGCGTGCGTACGGTAGTTAAGTCCAATAGCGAAAATTTGCGAAGGTGTTTCAATAACTGGACCGAGGTCATTGCGGCTCATAATCTCTTCGAGCGTTGCGACAGTTGTTGGTGCTGGGTCGGTGTCGTAGAACCACTTCTTTAGAGCATCAAGGTTATTGATGGCCTTATCAACAGAACTTGAGAATGCACCGTTCGAGGCGGTCTGGACGTCAATGAGTCCTTCTTCAGAAATAATTGTCGTACGTCCGGCAACATTGGCGAGTCTCATGGGTCCCTTTTGTTGGTAATGCGTGATTGACCAGTTTAGGACTTTTTTCAAGTACTAAAACCCCATTCGCCCTGCCAGTTATTTATCTAAATGTAAGTACAATTGAGCTATAGGCCGGACAGAATATCTGGCGTTCGTAATAGAAGTAGTTGCGAAATCGATGTACCTAGAGAGGGTGATTCCAACCGTTGGTTGGACACAAAATGGAGAAGAAGGATCCCTTCGTCTTACGCCACCTCGCTGATGTTCAGCCAGAACTGTGGTGGCTCGACTCCGACCCATTAGAGCCAGAGTCTCACTCAGCACTCATTGGCGACGTTGGAGCCGACCTCTGCATTGTTGGAGCTGGTTACACCGGACTCTGGACAGCGCTACTCGCAAAAGAGCGTGACCCGAGTCGCGAAGTTGTCATAGTTGAGCAATACGAAACTGGTGCTGGAGCTTCAGGTCGTAATGGTGGCTTCTGTTCTTCATCACTCACCCACGGATTTGGAAATGGCATGAACCGCTTCGCCGACGAAATGCGCGTCATTGAGCGACTGGGTCGAGAAAATCTTGACGAGATTGAAGAGACTGTAAAGCGCTACGGAATTAAATGTGACTGGGAACGAACCGGTGAACTCAGCGTTGCTGTTGCTCCTTGGCAGTTTGAAGACATGGCAGAAGACGCTCGTCTTAGAAATGAGTTCGGCGACAATGTAGAAGTTCTTTCGAAAGAAGAAGTGCAGAAGAGAATTCACTCTCCTATCTACGAAGGCGCACTGTTTGATGTTGATGGAACTGCACTTGTTGACCCTGCTCGACTCGTCTGGGGACTTGAAAAGGTTTGTCTATCGCTAGGCGTAAAGATCTTCGAGAACTCCAAGGTTGAGCGCCTAGAAGAGGTTGATGGCGCTATCTGCGTGCACACTCCTTACGGCGCTGTGACAGCTTCGAAGGTGGCGCTCGCAACGAACGTCTTTCCATCTCTCGTCAAGAAGGCTCGTAAGTATGTAGTGCCGGTCTATGACTACCAGCTCGTTACTGAGCCCCTGAACGAAGAACAGCTCAAGAGCATTGGCTGGGACGGTCATGAAGGCGTGTCAGACGCTGGTAACCAGTTCCACTACTACCGCTTAACGAAGGACCACTCAATCTTGTGGGGTGGATACGACGCAATTTATAACTTCCGCGGCAAAGTTACGAGCGATCCTGAGTACAACGCTGAAACGTACGCAATGCTCGCAGAACACTTTCTAAAGACATTTCCGCAGCTTGCTGGAATTAAGTTCACCCACGCTTGGGGTGGGGTCATTGACACGTGCTCGAGGTTCTCACCATTCTGGGGAACAGCGCACGATGGAAATGTTGCTTACGTTCTTGGTTACACCGGACTCGGAGTTGGATGTACGCGATTTGGTGCCAACACCATGCTCGACCTCTTAGACGGCTTAGAGACTGAACGTACACAGCTAACAATGGTGCGCAGAAAACCAATGCCATTTCCCCCGGAGCCATTTCGCTGGTTCTTTATTCGTCTATCGCAGTGGTCACTCAAGCGTGCAGACGAACATGAAGGAAAGCGCAACCTCTGGCTAAAGACAATGGACCTCTTCGGCGTCGGGTTTGATTCCTAGGAATTAGTCGTCAGCGCTGGTGTG
>CAIKFN010000141.1 GCA_903826715.1 uncultured Actinomycetes bacterium | reverse complement strand
TGCGTCTCGACTTCTAGCTAAGTCACTTACGCTCGGCGTTGCTGAATCTGTTACGGGTGGACTGATTGCAAGTCGACTCGTCAATGTCATTGGAGCCTCAAAGTGGTTCCGCGGTGGCGTAGTTAGCTACGCATCAGAAGTTAAATTCGATGTCCTTGGTGTCCCTGTTGGTCCAGTGGTTAGCCCAGAAGCTGCAGAAGCTATGGCTGTTGGAGCGGCGAAAGTTCTGGGATCCGACGTTGGCCTCAGTGTGACTGGTGTTGCTGGCCCCGAAGAACAAGATGGCCACCCCGCTGGAACGGTATTTGTGGGGATTGCTATTCAAGGCAATGTCTCTCACGTGGCGTTGCGCCTGCCCGGTGACCGACCACGAATTCGCGCGTACAGTGCAATCAGCGCACTCGATGCACTTCGTAAAGCACTAGATGGATTGAGTAAATAATGCCAGAACTAGAAGTTCAAATTGACCCTGCATCACTCGGTTTTGATGAAGTTCGTCTTGAGCGAATCAATACGCACTTCAATAAATATGTTGCTGATAAAAAACTCAGTGGGTGGCTTGCAACAGTTTCTCGCGGCGGGGAGCTTGTTTGGACTGGAAGTGGTGGGCACAGTAACCGTGAAGAGGGTCGTGAAGTTACTGACGACACAATCTGGCGTATTTACTCAATGTCAAAGCCGATTACTTCAGTTGCGGTGATGATGATGTACGAAGAAGGACTTTTCGATCTCAATGATCCTGCGGGCAAGTGGATTGATTCGCTCAAGGAGAGTCGGGTGCTCATTGGCGGCACGGCACAAGACCCCAAGACCGAGCCGGCGAAGAGCCCCATCACTATCCACCAGCTACTCACGCACACCAGTGGGCTCTCCTATGACTTTCAAGATGACACAGTGGCTGAGATTTACCGTCTTAATGGTTCTGGCGGCACTGGGTACCGCAAAGATGCAACTCTCGCTGAGTTAGTTGATGATTGGTGCAATGCCCCACTGCTCTTTCACCCGGGTGAGAAGTGGAACTACTCATTCGCAACAGATGTACTTGGCCGTCTCGTTGAAATTTGGAGTGGAATGTCACTCCGTGAGTTTTTTATGGAAAGAATTTTTGCACCTCTTGGGATGCATGATTCAGATTTCTATTGTCCGCATGAAAAATTGGATCGACTCGCAATGCTGTACGTTCCGGGGAGAGATGGTGCAGTTCCATATCTTGATCTAGCCGTTAAGGCAGAAAAAATGCCATCTGGATTTTCAGGTGGTGGCGGACTTCTTTCAACGGCATATGACTACAACAGATTTACTGCGATGTTGCTCAACGCCGGTGAGTTGGACGGTAATCGACTTCTCTCGAGCAGAACAGTTGAGTTGATGACTCGTAATCATTTGCCAAACAACTGTGACCTCGCGTCAATTGCAATTGACTCGTGGGCAGAAACTTCATTTGAAGGTATTGGATTCGGACTCGGATTCTCGATGCTGGATGATCCAGCTAAAAACAGAATCTTGGGCGGCAAGGGTCTCTACCGGTGGGGTGGTGCCGCCTCAACAAACTTCTGGGTTGATCCAGTTGAAGACATCACTGTGAGCTTTTTCACCCAGCTAATGCCGAGCTCGACGTACGAAGTTCGACGTGAATTGCAGACATTGGTATACCAGGCTCTTGCTGATTAGCCTTTATTTAAGGGCTTTTCAAAGATTTTCACAAATAATCCTTGATACGAACACTTGTTCGTAGTACCGTGAAATCAGACAGGAACTACCCAATGTCACAGCAGCTTTCTAATTTAGCTGCATGACAAAAAACAAGGAGAAACCAATGGCAACCGATGACCGTGCAAAGGCCCTAGAAGCCGCACTTGGCCAGATCGAGAAGCAGTTTGGCAAAGGATCAATCATGCGTATGGGCGAAAACCTACACATGAACATCGAATCAATTCCAACTGGTGCACTCGCGCTCGACATGGCACTCGGTATTGGTGGTCTTCCACGTGGCCGAATTATTGAACTCTACGGACCTGAATCTTCAGGTAAGTCAACCCTCGCAATGCACGTTGTCGCTGAAGCTCAGCGCAACGGTGGAGTGTGTGCCTACATC
>CAIKFN010000140.1 GCA_903826715.1 uncultured Actinomycetes bacterium | reverse complement strand
TACACCCACGCTGACGTCATAGCTCGCTACCAGCGCATGACTGGAAAGAAAGTCTTCTATCCCATGGGATGGGACGACAACGGACTTCCAACCGAGCGACGCGTTGAGAACTACTTCGGCGTTCGCTGCGATCCTTCACTTCCCTATTATGCAAACTTTTCTCCGCCGGAGAAAGCACCGGAGCAGAAGGTTTCAATTTCACGAAAGAACTTCGTTGAACTCTGTCACCAGTTGACTCAGGCCGACGAAGTTGTCTTCAAGGATCTATGGCGCAACCTCGGTGTGTCAATTGACTGGACACTCGAGTACTCAACTATCTCTGCTCACGCACAGGCAATCTCGCAGCGCGGATTCCTCGAGATGCTTGCGCGCGGCGAAGTATATTCAAGTGTTGCGCCAACGCTCTGGGACGTGGACTTTAGAACTGCTGTTTCACAGGCCGAACTCGAAGACCGTGAACGTCCAGGTAACTACCACCGAGTTGCTTTCAAGAAAGCTGACGGCAGTGGATTAATTGAAATTGAAACCACTCGCCCAGAAATGCTCCCGAGCTGTGTGGCACTCGTTGCACACCCTGACGACGAACGCTTTAAGCCACTCTTTGGAACAAACGTCATTACGCCACTATTCGGCGTTGAAGTTCCAATTCTCGCGCACGAGCTTGCAGACCCAGAAAAGGGTGCTGGAATTGCGATGATCTGTACATTTGGTGACACCACTGACGTCACCTGGTGGCGTGAATTGTCTCTACCTACCCGTGCACTCATTGGCAGAGACGGACGCTTCCTTCCTGCAGAGTTTGGTTCTCCGGAGTTCCCGTCCCAAGACGCAGCTGCTGCGAATGTTTTCTATGCAGGGCTCGAAGGAAAGACAGTCAACCAAGTTCGTGCCTCAATTGTTGAGGGGCTCACACAATCAGGTGCTCTCATTGGTGAACTAAAGCCAATCACGCACCCCGTTAAGTTCTACGAAAAGGGTGAGCGTCCTCTCGAGATCGTTACTTCTCGCCAGTGGTTCGTTGCAACGCTGAAGCACCGAGAAGCGCTGCTAAAGCGAGGCGAAGAAATCTCGTGGCACCCCGACTTCATGAAGCACCGCTACAAGTCATGGGTTGAAGGACTTAACGTCGACTGGAACATTTCTCGCCAGCGCTTCTTCGGGGTTCCATTCCCCGCTTGGTATCCAACCGATGCCAGTGGAGCAATCGACTTTGATGCTCCAATCTTGCCGGAGCTTTCAGAACTCCCTATTGACCCATCGAGTGATGTTCCAAAGGGATTCAGCGAAAGCCAGCGCAACCAGCCAAACGGCTTCGTAGGTGACCCCGACGTCATGGACACGTGGGCAACGTCTTCACTCACCCCACAAATCGCTGGCCACTGGGGAACAGAACTGTTCGAGAAGGTCTTTCCAATGGACCTGCGACCACAAGCACATGAAATCATCCGGACCTGGTTGTTCTCAACTGTTGTCAGGAGCCACTTCCAAGAAAACAGTCTGCCATTTAACAATGCTCTAATTTCAGGATGGGTGCTTGACCCTGATCGCAAGAAGATGTCTAAGTCGGTAGGAAACGTAGTCACCCCTATGCCTCTTATTGAGACCCACGGTGCTGACGCTCTTCGCTACTGGGCAGCATCTGGACGCCCTGGAACTGATACCGCAATTGATGAAGCGCAGATGAAGATTGGCCGCAGACTCGCAATCAAAACACTTAACGCATCAAAGTTCGTACTTGGTCGCCTAGAAGGAATCACAATTCCTTCACCCGCGCAAATTACTGAGCCCATTGACCGTGACTTCATTGCCCTACTCGCAAATGTTGTCAATGAAGCAACGACAGCGTTCAATACGTACGACTACGCCCGTGCACTTGAACGTACTGAAGCATTCTTTTGGACGTTCTGTGACAACTATGTTGAACTCGTAAAGACTCGCGCATATGGTGAAGGCGAGAATGCCACGCAAGCTGGAACTAACTCTGCTCGCGCCACACTTAGCGTGACCTTGTCGGTTCTACAGCGACTTCTCGCACCATTTATCCCCTTCGTAACTGAAGAAGTATGGCGCTGGTGGCACGACGGATCAGTCCACGTGGCGCCATGGCCAGTTATCTCTGAACTCGGTGACGTGAGTCCATCACGTGTGAGCGCCGTCTACGAGCAGGTCTGCGAAGTCCTAGAAGCACTTCGACGTGAGAAGTCAACACAGAAGGTCTCACAGAAGCATCAAGTTGAACTTTTGAAGATTGATGGCCCAGTTGAGTTGCTCACTGCAGTTAGAAACGGCGAAACAGATCTCATGAACGCTGGTGGTGTCAAAACATTTGAGTTCAATGAATCAGCTGAACTCAGTATTGCGGTGAAACTCAGTAAAAATCCAAGTTAGACTCTCACGGTAGATAAGCAGCGGGACTGTCAACTGTCACCACTGCATTACTCAGCGTTGATGTAAACAGGCTAATTAATCAATAAAAACAAGGCTTTTTAAGAATTATAGAAAAAGATTATAATTTTAATTAGTTGAATTTTTCACCGCAACGCTCTACTTGAGTCACGTTTTATCTAAAGGAATTTGAAAATGCCAAAACAGCAGCAGCGATCACAAGAGACTAAGGATTTGATCCTTAAGGCAGTGTGTAATCGGTTGCTTTTAGATTCTTCTGAAGACTTACGCATTGTTGACATATGTGAAGACACTGGACTTTCTGCCACCGGCATCTACTCCTACTTTGGTTCACGAAGAGGTATTGTTGACGCTGCTTTTATAAAGCTTTATCAGGATCAACATGATTTGCTTAGAAATGTTATTGCACACCAGCTTTCGGTCAGCGAATCTACTGAAGGTTTTATGTCAAACATGTTGAAAATACGTACTGAGTCATTCGATACGCTAAAAACTTTTCGAAATCTAGAAGTCATAATTAATGCTCGAGCAATCACTTACGATGATTTCTGCCAATTATTCAAACCAGTAAAGACGCAGTGCCTCGAGGAACTATCGATGGTGGTTGAGAACATCAGAGACAAGGGTTTCTTTGATTCAAAATTTTCCTCGAAACAGTTGGCGCTGACTCTACTTGGAGCCATCATGTTAAGAGGCATCCACGAGATCACCCTCAGCACAGAAGACATCAACCCAACCTGGAGTCTGTTGATGAGCAGCTTTGGAGCTAGCCAGCCACTGAACTCGCAAACGCCACCACTGCTCTAGTCACTGCAGAGGTTCTAGGACTTGCTGTTAAGTCAAACGTGTGCTGAGCAAAAGGCATCTCTAGATAATAAATAGGTGCGGTGCAAACTTCTTTGAAGCGCTGAACAAATCCACGTGCCACATGTACGTCAACGAGTGTGTCATTACCACCTTGAATGACTAAAAATGGTGGGGAATCACTTCGAACTCTGTTCAGCGGTGACAACGCTTCATAGAGTGCAACATTCTCTTCGTACTTCTTTTGCACCACACGATTTTCTAACAAGTACATCAAACCTTTTCCGAGTCCGTGCCAGTACTCCTCGTCACCGGTCATCTCTAAGACGCCGTAATATGAAACACAACCACGAACTGACCAGTCAGTTACCCCACTCGCATCAACTGGGCGCCAAGTCTCATCATTAGTAGTGAGAGATACCAGCGACGCCAGGTGACCTCCTGCTGATCCACCTGAAACAACCACGCGGTTTGTGTCCCCACCGTAAGAAGCAATGTTCTTCTTCACCCAGTAGAGAACACGAGTGGCATCTTCAATCTGTGCGGGCCAGGGGTCTTTTGGGGCGAGTCGGTAGTTAGCAGTGACCACAATCCAGCCGCGCTTTACCATCTCGTGCAGCATTGGGCGACCTTGGTCTTTCTTATCACCAAATACCCAGGACCCCCCGTGAAAATAAATCATCACGGGGGCGCTAGACGGCGTTGTTGACGTGCGCCATACGTCAAGAACATTTCGTTCGTTATCTGCGTAGTGAACATTCTTCGTGATTTGAATGTCGCGAGCGTGATATGGAATTTGAAGTGCGGTTCGCCACCACGACCCGTAGGCGTCGTCACGTGGTCTTGCGGTTATAAGTGGCACGGCACTATTGAGCATTGATGTTCGAACAATGCGACGAGAATAAAAGAGTGTCACTAACAGCAGTGTGTTTTCAGTAATGACAACAAGTGCCCCAACCCCGACCAACATGCTTAGCCAGTGGGTATTTGGCCAACCCCACCACCAGAGAAGACCAAGGAGTCCCGTCTGAAGAAGAATTGCTTGAAAGGGCAGTTCTCCCGCGGCCCAGCCAACGGGCCACGCTATGGCTGCAAAGAGGCCCTTACGTCCTGGTCGCAGTGCCGTTGCGGCACTAATGATTAACCAGATGCTGAGGGCGCCAACGAAGTAAGCCATGACCAAACCCTACCGGTAAGGAGACATAACTTTTTCAGTACGCTTTATCTATGGCGCTTCCCTCATCTTTAGAAAAGCTCAAGGGCACCGTAGGTATATGGACAGTCACTCACGAGAGTCTTCCGCCGCAAAGGAGCGGAGAGATTGCCCATGAACTCGAAGAGCTCGGCTACGCAGCCATGTGGATTCCCGAGGCCTACAGCCGTGAAGCCTTCACCAGTAGTCACTTTCTTCTTCAAGCAACTTCAACAATCGTGGTCGCAACTGGCATTGCCAACATCTGGGCCCGTGACGCAGTAACTGCAGCCAGCGCTGCAAAGTCACTTAACGCTGCATTTAATGACCGCTTTGTCTTAGGTCTCGGTGTCAGTCACGAACCTATTGTGCAAAAACTCAGGAAGCACGACTACGTCTCTCCCCTCACCCAGATGAAGTCAT
>CAIKFN010000139.1 GCA_903826715.1 uncultured Actinomycetes bacterium | reverse complement strand
GGCTTCTTGCCGTGGTTAGCCTTTTTCTTGGCTCGTAGCTTGCGCTTGTTAGTCCGCTTTGACATAGGTGACAATGTTAGTAGGTAAATGGCCTACTAAGCCAAACGAAGGGAATTACGTGCAGATGCAAGGACAACTTGTAGTGGTAGCAACCCCTCTTGGCAACCTCGGAGACATCTCTCGACGAGCTCTGGAATTACTAGAAAAAGCCGACGTTATCTACTGCGAAGATACGCGCCACTCGAGCACACTTTTTAGCGCGAACAACATCCCCGTGAATGGTCGACTCAAAGCATTGCACGAGCACAATGAAGCTTCCCAGTGTGAAGAAGTTATCAAGCGCGTTAGCGAAGGACAAGTTGTTGTTCTGATCAGTGACGCGGGTACACCAGGGATAAGCGATCCCGGAGCACGAGTTGTTGCTGCTGTTGCAGAAGCGGGACTCTTCGTAACAACCGCGCCTGGACCGGCAGCTGTTATTGCTGCTCTCACGATTAGTGGTCTTCCAACTGAACGATTCATTATGGAAGGTTTCGTTCCTAGAAAAGCTGGTGAGCGAGAAGCGCTCTATGCACAGTGGGCAAAAGAACAGCGCACGGTGGTCTTTTATGAATCACCACAACGGCTTGTTACGACACTGAGTGAACTCGCAGTTCATTATCCAGACCGCAGAGTGGCTGTTTGTAGAGAAATTACGAAGCTCCATGAAGAAGTAATTCGCGGAACGCTTAAAGAAGTGCACGATCGTTACTCATCGAGAGAAGTACTGGGTGAAATCGTTGTGGTGCTTGATGGTGCCGATCCTGAAGCCGAGATCGACGACGAAACGGCTAAAAAAGCTATTGCTGAGCAGTTGAGTAGTGGGGCGACCCTTCGAGATGCTGTTTCCTACGTATCTGAGACACTCGGGGTTGCACACCGAGTTGCATATCAACTCGGGCTCGATGTTCGAGCCGAGCAGGATTCATAACTTAGTAACCTTTAGTTAATGGCTCGCTTCTATATCACAACGCCGATTTATTACGTCAATGACGCACCACACGTAGGCCACGCCTACTGCACGGTGAATGCTGACGCTATGGCTAGGTGGCACCGACTTATTGGTGACGAAACAAAATTTCTTACTGGAACTGACGAGCACGGCCAAAAGGTCGCTGACGCTGCTGAAAAGAATGGCGTTTCACCACAGGCCTGGGCCGACACCACGTCGGCACGATTCCGCGAAGCCTGGGACGCACTCGCGATCAGTTACGACGACTTCATTCGCACCACTGAACCACGACACTACGAGAGCGTGCAGAAGTTTCTTACCGCGATCTACGACAATGGCTTTATTTATAAAGACACTTACTCGGGCCTCTACTGCGTTAGCTGCGAGGACTACTTCACCGATGAAGCAAGCGATAACGGGAAGTGTCCGGTTCACGCAAAACCTCTTACGCAGATGGAAGAAGAAAACTGGTTCTTCAAACTCAGTGCCTTCGAAGACAAGCTCCTTGAGTACTACGCGAAGAACCCAGAGTTCGTAACTCCGGGAACGAAGAGCAACGAAGCGTACGCATTTATTAAGGGTGGTCTTCGTGACATCTCGATTACGCGCACATCTATCTCGTGGGGTGTTCCAGTTCCGTGGGATGAGAAGCACGTCTTTTATGTTTGGTATGACGCACTGATTAACTACCTCACCGCAATTGGCTACGGCCGAGAAGATGATGAAGTGGCGAAGTGGTGGCCAAATTCTCACCACCTCATTGGTAAAGAGATCATCAGGTTCCACTGTGTTTGGTGGCCAGCTATGTGCATGGCGGCGGGACTCGAGCCACCTTCACACGTACAGGTGCACGGCTGGCTCCTTGTCGGTGGCCAGAAGCTTTCAAAGACCATGGCTCAAGAAGGTGGCGTAAAACTCACTGATATTGCGCCTGTAGTGCTCACGAACGAATACGGGGTTGACCCAATTCGCTACTACTTGCTTCGTGAAGCGGTGCTTGGAAATGATGGTGATTTCTCTCTAGAAGCAATCACCGCTCGCTACAACACTGACCTCGCAAACAACCTTGGAAACCTTGTAGCTCGCGTCGCAACTGTGGTGCAGTCAAAGTGCGATGGACTTTCGCCCGGAGCACGAAGTGACTCGGTTCTTAGAAGCGACGCAGAAACTGCGGTTACTGAAACTGCTGCTGCGTGGAACCGCTTTGCGCCCCAAGCAGCACTCGAAGCAACGTGGCGACTCATTGGTGCAACGAATTCATTCCTCGAGCAGAACGCGCCGTGGAAAATGGAATCAGGCCCAGAAGCTGAAGCTGTGATGGGCGACGCACTCGAAGCAATTCGAATTATTTCAATTCTTGTGACACCAGCAATGCCAACAGTTGCAGCAGAAATCTGGAAGCGCCTTGGACTTAGTGGGCTCCCTACTGATGGCGACTTCAACGAAAACACCAAATGGGGACTCTTTGCTAAGGGCGTGCAAGTTGAGAAGGGCGATCCTCTTTTTCCGAGAATCAAGAGTGAGTAATGAGTAACTGGACTGACGCACACTGTCACATTCAAGACAGTTTTCTAACTGATGAAAAAGTTGCACTCAACATTCAACAAGTGATGGATAATGCAGTCGCCGCTGGTGTTGACCGACTGGTTGTCATTGGCACGGGTGCAGAAACTTCACGCGATGCACTTGCTGTTGCTGAAATTGAAGGTCCAGTTGAGCTCTATGCAACCGTTGGGCTTCACCCGCATGATTCGCTAAGTGACATCCAGCCAATTATTGAAATGGCGAGGTCGGGGCACCCCAAATTGGTGGGGATCGGCGAATGCGGACTCGACTACTTTTATGAGCATTCACCCAGGTCAGAGCAGTTTAAATCCTTCGCCACCCAGATAGGTCTAGCCCATGAGTTAAACCTGGCACTAGTAATCCACGCGAGAGACGCCTTTGACGATCTGTTCCAAGTTTTTAAGACCGAAGGCGTTCCGCCAAGAACGGTTATTCACTGCTTCACTGGCGACCAAGCTGATGCAGAAGGTTGCCTTGAGTGGGGATGCGATATTTCCATTTCTGGAATTGCAACATTTAAAAATGCCGAGTCACTTCGTGATGCAGTAAAAATTGTTCCGCTCGATCGACTTCATGTTGAGACTGATAGTCCGTTCCTCGCACCTGTTCCACATCGCGGAAGGCCCAATGAGCCGGCGTACGTGTCACTGGTGGGTGAATTTGTCGCAAATCTACGTGGCGAAGAGGTTTCAGTCGTTCGTGATGCAACTGCAGCTAATTCCGCACGATTGTTTAAGTTGCCTGCTAAATAAATCACCTTTAATCAGGAATTTTAGAGATATATAAATCTCGTATTGCCTTCTTAGTGTTACTTGCCTAGCGTTATAGGGCGAGTTGTTGGATAAACACTCGTTGTCCCGACGGAGGGTGGAGATCTGAGGGCATTATCCCAGCGAGTACTGCGGTGCTTGTTGACGCTTATGACTGTGAGCAGCATGTTTGCTGCTTCATTGGTTCTTTCGACGCCACTAAATGCAGAGGCGTCGCCTTCGCACGCTCCAATACACATGCCAGATCTCATTGGTGACTCTCGGGCCAATGTGTATGCGGTTATGGCTGCAAAGGGTCTCTATTTTTCAACTAGTGGTCCTGGTGCTTCTAACGGAACTTGGATAACGGTAGCGGCGCAGAGTCCTGCGCCAGGGGTCTTGATTGCCTGGCACGGGCAGGCGAAAATAATTACGTCCATGGCTCGTTTTGTTGGTCCTAGAAAGGTGCCAAAACTAGTTGGTCTTTCAAAAGCCGCTGTTTATAAGGCAATGAAGTCAGCTGGCTTGTACTTTGACACCACCGGTCCTGGTGCCTTTAGTGGCGCTTGGGCCAGGGCAGTTGCACAGAGCCCTGCAGCTGGCACGGTAGTTAAATTCCAGTCAGTCGTTCTCGTCCATGTTGCGCTGCCAGTGGTTACAAAGAAACCAGTTCCTACATCGACTACCACTTCAACGTCGACAACATCCACGACAACGACGTATCCAGGAGAAACGACAACAACAACAGTTCCAGAGGCAACTACTACTACAACAATCAAGCCTGTACCCAAGAGGTATGTAGTTGGAGATGCAACGTGGTATTCGTACATTCCCGGCCGTTGTGCTTCGCCAACGTTGCCATTTGGCCTTCGAGTAACTGTTGTTAATCTCGCAAACGGCAACTCCATTTCATGTGTAGTAACCGACAGAGAAAATGCTGGGTACCCGAGGGTGATTGACTTGTCAGAAACTCAGTTCGCTCAACTTTCTCCACTCGCTAGTGGTGTCATTCGTGTCAGGGTTTCCTGGTGACCCACACCCGCACTGACCTAGTTGCGCTGCTTGAGGCTCATGGACTAAAGCCATCCAGAGCGCTCGGTCAAAATTTTGTAGTTGATCCCAATACCGTTCGGCGAATTGCACGTCTCGCGGAAGTTGGACCGGGAGATTTAGTCCTAGAAATTGGTGCTGGGCTCGGTTCGCTCACATTGGCACTAATTGAAACAGGTGCAGAAGTCCAGGCCATGGAAGTGGACCGTTACTTACTCGAGCCGCTTCGCTCAGTAGTTGGTCCTCATGGGGTAACGGTTCATCACGCTGACGCACTCAATGCAAATTACGACGAAATACTTGGTGGTCGCGAAGCCGCGATCATTGCGAATCTCCCTTACAACGTTGCAACTCCGCTTGTTCTGCATCTGCTTGAATCCCAGCCCTTAATTAAGCGGATGCTTGTCATGGTGCAAAAAGAAGTTGGAGAGCGCTTCGCTGCACAAGCCGGTGATGAAGCATATGGCGCAGCGTCACTTCGCGTTCAGTACTTTGCTGATGCCAAAGTCGTAGGTAAAATAGGGCCTTCGGTTTTCTACCCGAAGCCAAATGTTGATTCAGCACTCGTATCAATCGTGAGGCGAGACAAAGTGCGAATTGACCCGAGTGAAGTTAGCGAATCCGATCTCTTTGAAGTTATTCGTATGTCGTTTGCTCAGCGCCGCAAAATGCTTCGTAGGTCACTAAACGGGTGGGCGAGTGAAGGCGTCTTTGAGCGCTCAGGAGTTGGCGAAACTAAGCGACCAGAAGAACTCACCTTAGAAGAGTTCGCTAAGTTGGTTGCAGCTCGATGAAAGAACTCCTCGCCCCCGCCAAACTGACTTGGTTCTTAGAAGTCACTGGCGTGCGCGAAGACGGTCTGCATACTCTTCGAAGTGAAATGGTCTCACTAGATTTTAGTGACCGGCTCATTATTGAAGAGCCTGGTGACTACTTGCGACTGACGCCCGCAAGCATACGAGTTGGCGTTGATGAAACCAATCTCGTAGCCAAAGCGCTCAACCTCGTAGGCAGAAAAGCCGGTGTCACAATTGACAAAGTTATTCCCACTGGCGGAGGACTTGGTGGCGGTAGCAGCGACGCCGGCGCCATTCTTCGCTGGGTGGGCGGAGTGAGCTCAGAGCTCGCTGCAACGCTGGGTGGCGATGTTCCATTCTGTCAACTCGGTGGTCGCGCAATGGTTGAAGGAATTGGTGAAGTGCTCACGCCACTCAAATTTGAAAAGCGTGACGTCACCCTGATCATTCCGAACTTCTCAGTTGACACCAAAGCTTGCTACAAAGCATTTGACGAACTGGGTGAACTAGGCGAGGGAAGAAATCATCTCGAACGCGCTGCTCGAATAGTTGAGCCACGCCTCGCTAGGACAATGAACTGGCTAAGCGCAGAGTTAGGAAAAGAAGTACATCTCGCGGGATCAGGATCAACCATGTTTGTCGAAGGGCACTTGGAGCCAGGAGAATCTGTATGGGATGTGCAGGGTCCCGCAGGCACTATTCGGTTCCGCCAGACAAGCACTACGCCACAAGAGGCGTAGAAACTAGTTATTTACCGGCGGCGCGACGCTGGAAGCGTGTTCGCTTCAGCATCTTCTTGTGCTTCTTCT
>CAIKFN010000138.1 GCA_903826715.1 uncultured Actinomycetes bacterium | reverse complement strand
TCGCTGGTGTACAGCAACTTGCTGGTGACGCCACAATGTTGTTCTACATGTCTGAAGAAGGACAAGAAGGCCGTAATGCTTTCGTAGAACACCGTAAGCCTGATTTCTCAAAGTTCCCAAAGCGTCCATGAGCGAAGCTCCTGGCAGCGTAAAGCGCTGGGTGCTCGCAGCACGTCCACGCACACTCCCTGCCGCAATCGTGCCGGTCGCCATTGGTGCAACCCTTGCTCGACCACTCAGCATTGAGTGGGTCAACACAGTGCTCTGCGCAGTTGTTGCACTCGCACTTCAAATTGGTGTTAATTATGCCAATGACTACTCTGACGGCATTAAAGGAACTGACGAAGTACGTGTTGGTCCATTTCGTTTAACCGCATCCAAGCTCGTTTCGCCAAAAGCAGTTCGTAATGGAGCCTTCGCCTGGTTCTTTGTCGCGGCTCTTGCTGGACTAGAGCTCAGCGCACGAACATCGTGGTGGTTTGTGCTCGTTGGACTAACAGCAATAATCGCTGCGTGGTTCTACACCGGTGGACCCAAGCCGTACGGCTACATGGGACTTGGAGAAGTCTTCGTACTTATTTATTTCGGTTTCGTGGCGACTGTTGGAACCGCGTACGCGCAGCATTTACACATTGCTCCTAAGGCCTGGTGGTTTGGTCTTGCTGCGGGAGCCATGGCATGTGCGCTGTTAGAAGCAAACAACATGCGCGACATCACTGGTGACCAGGGATCTGGAAAGAAGACCCTTGCGGCACGACTTGGTCGTGACAAGGCTAAGTGGCTCTACGTACTTTGCATTGCCATGCTGTGCGCAGGACTCGTTGTTGGTGGTCAGTGGATTACAGCAGTAATTGCAGTTGCTGTCTATTTTCCTGCACTCAAACTGGCATTTTCGAACAAGCAAGGTCGAGAACTTCTACCTATGTTGATGATCTCAGCTCGAGCACAACTAATTGTTGGCTTCGTAACAACAGTTACGTTTTTTACCACTCTTCGTTAAGGAAATCCGCGACGAGCTTGGCAACTTCTTCAGGCTTTTCTAAGTGCACCGCGTGACTAGCGTCTTCAACAATAACAAGCGAGCCATTTTTAATACGCTGCGCTAAATGATTTCCTTCGCCTACAAACTTCTTGTCGAGTGATCCCGCAATACAGAGTGTCGGCACTTCAATCTCACTAAGACGAGGTGACAAGAACTCTTGGTTTCCAGTTCCAGAGCTGCGCAGTGAATTAGCCATTCCCTGAGCATCAGTGCTTCGTGCAGTGCGCTCAGCAGGGTCGAAGGGGAGTGTGGCGAACATTGGCTGAGCGAGCCACTCGTCAAGGAACTCATCAGTTCCTAAGTTAAGAAGTCGTTCAGCGAGGTCATCGTCACGATCTCTTCGCTCCTCACGCTCAACCTTGTCGCCAATTCCTCGCGTCGCACTCAAGAGAACGAGCTTGGAGATACGACTTGGATGCCGCAGAGCTACATGGAGCGCAACGCGCCCACCAAAGGAATAGCCACCAAGTGCGATTGGCTCTTCGGGAAGCACTTCAGCGATTAAATCGGCTGTTTCACTGAGCGATGCAGTGACATCACTAGCTGAACCATGCCCTGGTAGGTCAATGGTCAAGACTTCGTTAGTTCCTGTCAGAATGTACCTAAAGATATGTGCGGAGTCCCTCGTTTGGGTAAATCCGTGCAACCAGAGGATTGGTTCCCCGGAGCCTGATCTCTGGATACTTAGGAGTGACATTGCAACAAAGCGTACCGACCACGAGCGAGCTCCAAGCGACGTTCTGTGCAACTTTGTTCGATGAGTGGATTGCAACTGGACTTCGCGACGTAGTTATTTGTCCTGGATCGCGCTCAACACCTCTGGCTCTCGCCGCAAGCGCTCGAAAAGAGCTCACCTTGCACGTACGAATTGATGAGCGAAGTGCTGGCTTCTTCGCCATTGGCAGAGCGCTTGCAACCAAGCAGCCTGTTGCAATAATCGTCACTAGCGGAACTGCCGCTGCTGAACTGCACGCCTGTGTTGCTGAAGCCGATCAAGCATTTGTGCCGCTACTGGTGCTAACTGCTGACCGTCCTCCAGCACTTCATGGAGTTGGTGCGCCACAAACAATTAACCAACACAAGCTCTTTGGCGACATGGTGCGTGACTTTATTGAACCTGGTGTTGCATCTAAAGAGAAGGTCTCATCATGGAGAGCAACTGCACACTCTGCGATCACTTCATCACGCGGCGTTAACTCTGGACCCGTGCATATGAATCTTGCATTCGTTGAACCACTTGTCGCTGATTCTTTCGAGCTTCCCCCTCACACGACAACTGAAGAAGTGGCTCCAGAGTCTTCGAAGAGTGAATCCATTTCGCAGCAAAAAGTACTTTGCGTTGTTGGTGCGGGTGGTGCACAGTTTGTCCCACAGCTAAAACAGCAGGGCTGGGTTGTGATCAGCGATGTCACCACGCAAGACACACTCAGCTACTTTGATCCACTTCTTAGATCGCAACAGTTCGTCGAAAAAGCAAAGCCTGATCTTGTACTTCGAGTCGGGGGCATTCCATCCTCGAAGGTCTTAGCTGAAGTACTTCGAAGTTGGAATGTTCCAGTGTGGTCAGTAGGGATGAGGTTTGTTGCTGACCCCGACCGACTTGTTTCTAAACACCTAGGTGCATGCCCGATTGCAGAAAAATCAAGTGACGCTGCGTATCTTCAACTCTGGAATGAAGCATCAAGGCGCGTAGGTGACTGGCTTCGAATTTGTGAGACACCTTCTGCACTACTCAGTGAACCACTTGTTGCTCGTCGTGTTGTGCATCACGCAAATGAAAACAATGTCGCGCTCGTTGTTGGCTCCTCAATGCCGGTTCGAGATGTTGAGTGGTGGTCTGAACCACGAAGAATTCCGACGTTCTCTAATCGTGGCGTTAACGGAATTGACGGTGTTGTTTCAACAGTTCTCGGTGTTGCTAGTGGAAACAAGGCCATTGGTTACATTGGCGACATAACAATGCTGCACGATGTTTCTGGACTCGTAGATGGAACTGGCGACAATGAAACCAGTTGCGTTCTTGTCATCTCTGATAACCGCGGAGGTGGCATTTTTAACTTCCTCACCCAGGCACAGACGCTCGGCAATGAACAGTTCGAAAAACTCTTTGGAACACCACGAAGCCACGACCTGGCAAAAATTGCGCAGGCGTTTGGTCACCATGGCTCAGACGCTCGTTCACTTGGTGAACTCGACGCTGCAGTAACGGCTGGGTTGCAGCGAAAAGGATTGAGCGTTGTGGTCGCACACGTGCCAGACCGCACAGTCAATGTTTTGGCGCACGAACAGTGGAACAAAGAAGTTGCTGACCTTATAGAGGACTTAGTTTGCTAGCGATACTTCCGAGCTCAATCATCGCGGCGATGCCCTTTGCATTCGCGGCAGGGCTTATTTCTTTTGTTTCGCCATGCGTACTGCCACTGCTGCCTGGATACCTCGCATTTCTGGGTGGTGCAACGGGCACTGTCACCAAGAGCGGTGGAAGAGGGCGAGCCGTAGTTGGATCACTTGCGTTCATATTTGGCTTCGCTGTTGTCTTTGTAAGCCTTGGCGCATTGTTTGGTCAGCTAGGCGTTCAACTCCGCGTTCATCAGCGAATCTTCGAAATAATTTTCGGAGTTGTGACGGTGCTCCTAGGAATGTTTTTTGCTGGATGGTGGCCATCAAACTTGATGCAGCGTGAAAGAAGGATTCATTTCTTACCTCGTGCCACTGTTGCTGGTGCGGCGTTACTGGGCTTTACTTTTGCTCTCGGATGGACTCCATGCATTGGGCCAACACTTGGAGCAATTCTCGGACTCGCTGCGTCATCGAGCGGCGCAACAGCTTTTAGAGGTTCAGTACTTGCATTTGTTTACTGTCTCGGCCTCGGACTTCCTTTTGTTGTTGCGGCACTTGCGACTGAATGGATGGTCGGTGTTTCATCGTGGCTTCGTCGCAATGCGAAAATGATTGGACAAATCGGTGGGGGAGTCCTCATTCTCATAGGAGTCTTTGAAGTGAGTGGACTCTGGCACTCAATGGTCCTTTGGCTGCAGGTCCATCTGCCTGCCTCAACTTCTGTTCTGTAATCTGACTTTGTTAACTAATTACGGCCGTTGTTCAAGTTTTGTCGAGCACTACTCCTAGGATGTACCTATGAATATTCGTGACGACTGGAAGTTTCGCGGACTCGTTCATCAGGTAACTGACGACGCAGTTCTCGACCGCCTCTCAAAAGGTGGCGTCACGGCATATATCGGTTTCGACCCGACTGCCTCTTCACTTCACCTCGGTAGCCTCATTCAAATCCTCAACCTTCGCCGTCTGCAGCAAGCAGGCAACCGTCCGATTGCACTCGCAGGTGGAGGAACCGGGCTCATTGGAGATCCAAGCTTCAAGGCAGTCGAGCGCCCTCTTCTTAGCGACGATCAGCTGCAAGAAAACATTGACGGCATCAGAGGACAACTTTCTCGTTTCCTTGACTTCACCCCTGGAGCAGGAAAAGCACAAGGCTTGCTGTTGAATAACGCTGACTGGCTAACCAAACTTTCACTTACTGAATTTCTTCGTGACACGGGCAAACACTTCACTGTTAATCAGATGATTGCTAAAGACTCCGTTAAGAGTCGACTCGACCGCGATGACGTAGGAATCTCATTTACTGAATTCACGTACATGTTGTTACAGGCCTACGATTTCCTTCGTCTCAATATTGATCATGACTGCACTGTTCAACTTGGTGGATCTGACCAGTGGGGCAACATCACCATGGGAACAGAGCTCATTCGCAAAATAACTGGAAAGTCTTCGGGTGCTGGGATCACGTCGCCGCTGCTTCTCAAGCCTGATGGAACGAAGTTTGGAAAAACTGAGTCTGGTGAAAACGTATGGCTCGACGCCGAGCGAACTTCACCATTCCAAATGCACCAGTACCTACTTAACGCTGATGACGCAATGACGCCACTACTGCTTCGCTACTTCACGTTCCTCGACCACGACACGATTCGCAGTCTCGATGATGCAATCAAGTCTGCTCCACAAGAACGCAAAGCACAGCGCACACTCGCCAATGAAGTAGTTGCCCTGGTGCACGGCGAAGATGCTGCAAAGAATGCTGAGCGCGCAGGAGAGGCACTCTTCAGTGAAGAAATTGCCTCCCTTGATGAGAAAACACTTCTGCAGGTTGTCTCTGACGCACCATCATCAAAAATGACCAAAAGCGAACTCAGTGCGGGCATTGACATTGTTGATCTACTAGTTCGTTGCGAGCTGGCTAGTTCTAAGGGTGAAGCTCGACGCTTTCTCGAGCAAGGTGGCGTCTACATAAATAACCAACGTGTTGATGCCACTCAGCCGGTTGACTCCAAGAGCATCCTTCACGATCGTTACATGGTGGTTCGCCGTGGTCGAAAGCAAATGCACCTCGTTGTAATTGCATGATTAAACGAATAGCTGTACTTCTACTCTGCGGTGTTGTCTTAAGTGGGTGCGGGACAATCACTCTTAATGCGGCAATGAGTAACTGGGTGAAGCAAAGCAACTTTCCGTCCGCACTTCAGACACTCGTACACGATGGAAAAAACACACTCAAGGATCTTGGTAATCCTGCTCTAGGAGTCAATGACCTTCACACCGTGTGTGGTGTTTTTCTAACTGACGTGGAGTCTGCGAATGCTTCTCTCCCAACTCCAGATTCGCAGTCAACAAATCTTCTCTCGAGCGCCTACACAAATTTGGGTGGGGCAGCGAACCAGTGCTACAAAGCTGGAACTGATCCGCAACTTCGTGCAGCTGCTGCGGCACTACTTACGAAGGGGCTAGCGACTCTAAGTGCTGGGAGTATTCGCATCACAGTTGCTACTGGCAAACTTCCTTAACTCTGCGGACGTAAATCAATCTCAAGACGCAAGATTCCATCTTCAAGAGTTGCAACCGCGTCTCCCAGCATGGCGTAGTCCTGGAAGTCGAGCTTGGCGGCGTCCATGAACATTTGTCGCTCGGGGCCTTCAACGGGTGGGAGTCCACGCTTGCGCACAGCCTCAGCCCTTTCGCGAAATCGAAGGACCATGTCGTTGGGATTAAAGGCATCGCTCATACTTTGTATGTTACGGGTTCGAGCCCAGTGGCTTGTTGGTATCATGGACACCTGGTGTAGTTGGCGCTGCACCACGGTTACCGCCAGATATGGCCTGTAACCAGTGAGGAGTTGTTGTGAAAAAAGGACGCCATCGTCGTTTCGTAGAGGCTCGTGAACTAAAGCAGTCCACTGGACCACGTGCAACTAAGTGTGACGAATGTGGATCTGCGCCTGAAGACATCCACGCTGAGTGGTGCATGGCCGAAGAAGATCGCTACGACGAAATCCTTGGTTCACTGCCACGACCTTCTTTTAACGAAGAAGATCCTCTCGCCGCAGAGGGCTAATTCTTTTTACGAAGAACTGGGTGGGGCAGGAACGTACCCTTTGGCTTTTTAGCGCGGTCGTTCATGTACGAGAGCACTTTTGCGTACACATCTTTTCCAACCATGGCTGCCAGCTCTTCTCCCATTGAATCAACAACGCGAGTCTTTCCCACGAATGCAAGGTCGTCTGCAGTGCACCACCAGTGAAAGTCATCTCCACCTTCACCCCAGTGACTGCGGTCCCACTGTGCAATGCGCGTCATGATCCAACCGTTGTCCATGGTGTCATCGTCACGGTGAAGTGGAAGTTGCCAGCAAACTTCTGGCTTTAGTGGAATGTAACTTTCACCAGTGTCCATTGAAAGTACGTGTAGTGCGCAACCTGGGCCACGCTTGAAATCAGGACGGTTAAGGAAGATGCAGGCGTGGTCAACGAGACGTGTAACCATCTCGCCATTCTTCTTTGTCTTTGTAGTTCCGTTCTTGCCCTTGGACTTGAACTGCCACTGGTCATCAGTAAGACGCTTCGCTGCTTTTTCTACGCGCTTGCGATCTTTTTCATCACTGAAGTGTGCGCCGTAACTGCAGCAGCCCTGTACGAGCTTGCTGGCGTCTTCGTCAAGCACGCCTTTGCAACCAGAACCAAAGATGCAAGACCAGTTACTTTCAAGAAATGTGATGTCGAACATATAGATCCGCTTACGGGTCTCATCTTCAAAGCTGAACCACTCGTGGGCGTCTGTAGGGATAGAAGTCATAGGGAAAACTTAGTAGGCGTAGCGCTCTGGGGCTGACACCTCTAGACTGGTTCCCATGACCACAGTCGAAACTTTTGATATCTTGAAGCTCACCGATGAGGCCCGTAACGTGGTCCTCGACGCACTCAGTGCTGAGGGTGATGGCGACACTATGGGGCTCTACGTTGAGGTCACTGGTACTCGTGGAGCGGGCTATGCCTACGACCTTTATTTCTCTGAACTAAGCGAAGCACCTGAAGGATCAGCCATTGGTGTTGACGGCGGTGTGAGCATTGTTATCCCACAAAAGAGCATTGAGCGTCTTCGTGGAAGTCG
>CAIKFN010000137.1 GCA_903826715.1 uncultured Actinomycetes bacterium | reverse complement strand
CCGAGGCACTACTCTCAGAAGCATGATTGCTACTTCAGTTGGATACGACATTGTCTTCTTGATTCACCTACTTGCTGGTGTTGCTGTGCTCGCGGTGTTCATCACCATGCACTACTCAGCGCAGAAAGTTGCCCGTGGTGCCGACAGCGCCGTGCAGCAGGCCAAGTTCCCTGGTGGACGTAACTGGGCCGCCCGCATTCTTCACCTCTTGCCAATTACTGGCATCATCATGAGCAGTATTGGTGGATCCAAAGTCTCTTTCTCAAAGCCGTGGGTGAGTGCCGGACTTCTTATTTACATTCTCGCTGCTGGTCACCTAGAAGCACGACTGCTGCCTAGTGAGCGTCACTTGGCAGAGACAATTAAAGACAAGGGAGTCGCTTCACCAGAGGCTGGTCGCAAATTCATGATCTCAGTTGACACATTGCTCGCACTAGTTGCAGTGGGCTTTGTTGTGATGCTTACTCAGATCTAGAAGAACGAAGCTCTTCCAACCATTCCCGCAGCAACCGTGGCATTGGTTACTTCATCAATCAAAACGAAACTTCCAGTAACGCGACCTTCTCGGTAGTCATCAACGACAATCGGATCAGCTGTTTGCAAAGTGGCGAGACCAATCTGGTTTGTTGTTAGTGAATCTGCGTCTTCAATCTTCAATGTTTCAATGTCGACAACCCCATTGATGGCAGCGATTCGAACTGGCGTCACATTAGAAGTGTGCTTCAGGCGAAGTCGCTGACCACTTGCGAGTGGTTTATCGCCGAACCAGCAAATCGTTGCGGTGATTTCTTTGCTCACGGTCGGAAGCGGTGCGGTCGCAATCATGTCGCCACGTCCGGCGTCAGTTTCTGCTTCGAGGTCGATGTCAATTGAGAGCCCAACGCCAGCTTCACTCGTTGGACCAGTGGCGTTAGTAATTGCCTTCACGGTTGTCTCAACACCCTGGGGCAGAAGCGTCACTTTGTCGCCAACTTTGATTGTGTGGCCGCACAACATGCCGGCGTATGTTCTGCCGCCTCCGTTTTGGCGAAGCACCCACTGGATAGGAAGACGTGCTCCGTCTTGGGTCCCAGCCCATGCGCCAGCGTCACTTGTTTCTAAGGCTTCAATGACCGTCTGGCCGTTGTACCAAGGTGAGTTCGCAGAACGCTCCACCACGTTGTCACCAATAAGTGCTGAAACTGGAATGACCTTTACTGAAGCAATGTCAAGTTCACTTGCGATGGTGTTGATCTGCTCGACAACCTTGTTGTACGCAGACTCGTCCCAGTTAACGGCGTCCATTTTGTTCGCAGCCACAATGATTGACCTAACACCAAGTAGGGCCGCAATGCAGAGGTGGCGACGAGTCTGTTCTTTGAGCCCACTCGCCACGTCAAGCACCACGAGTGCGAGGTCGGCGGTGGATGCACCGGTTGCCATGTTGCGCGTGTACTGCACGTGCCCGGGACAGTCAGCAATAATGAACTTTCGATTAGGGGTAGTTGCGTATCGATACGCAACGTCAATTGTGATGCCCTGTTCGCGCTCTGCGCGAAGTCCGTCGGTGACGAAACTGAGGTCAAGGTCACCAACACCGCGCTTTTCTGAAGCGGCCTGGACAGCGTCTAACTGGTCATCAAAGAGCTGGCGGGTGTCGACGAGCAAACGGCCAATAAGTGTTGATTTTCCGTCATCCACGGAGCCAACGGTAGCGAGGCGAAGGAGGTCTTTCGTTGCGGTTTTCATCTAGAAATACCCTTCACGCTTGCGGTCTTCCATGGCTGTTTCACTGAAGCGGTCATCTGCCCTAGTTGCGCCACGTTCTGACACATTGGCGATAGAAATTTCATCAATAATTTTTTCAATGGTGTCAGCATCAGAGTCAACAGCACCCGTGAGATTCGCATCACCTACAGTGCGAAAGCGAACGGTGCGTACTTCGATGTTTTCGTCGCTACTTGGAACAACCCATTCACCAACAGCGAGCCACATGTTGTCTCGCAGCACAACGTGACGTTGGTGTGCAAAGTAAATCGATGGCAGCTCCATGTTTTCGCGGGCAATGTATTCCCACACGTCGAGTTCAGTCCAGTCAGAAAGTGGGAAGGCGCGAAGGTGTTCTCCAGAGTTGACTTTTCCCTGATAAAGCTGCCAAAGTTCAGGTCGCTGCGCACGTGGATCCCACTGTCCGAAGGCGTCTCTAAATGATAAAATGCGCTCTTTAGCGCGAGCCTTATCTTCGTCACGACGTGCACCGCCGAAGGCGGCATCAAACTTGTTGTCGTTAATCGCATCGAGCAGCGTCACGCTTTGTAGACGATTTCGCACCCCCATTGGACCCGGGTCCGCAACCTTGCCTTGATCAATTGAATCTTGAACTTTGGCGACGATGAGACGAGCTCTAGCTTTAGCAGCGGCGGCGTCGCGAAAGTCGAGCACCTCTTTAAAGTTTTGTCCGGTGTCAATGTGCATCACTGGGAAGGGGAGCTGCTGTGGGGCAAATGCTTTTTTAGCGAGGTGCAGCAGAACCGCTGAGTCTTTTCCACCCGAGAACAGCAGAACCGGGCGCTCACATTCGGCGGCGACTTCACGCAGAATGAAGATGGCGTGTGACTCGAGAAGATCGAGGTGACTGGCTGACTTCGGTGTCTGCATTGGAGTTGTTGACATAGACAGCAATAGTCTACCAAATCACTAGGAAATGTTAGGCATTAGGCTATTTTTATGACTATGCCTACTTCTGAGTTGCTTCGTGAACTTGACGACATGGACGCTACGTTTGAGACTTCGAGTCCGCTTGAGATTTTGAAGTGGACCTTCGAGCGCTTTGGTGACGACGTGGCAATGGCTTGCTCATTCGAAGATCTGGCTCTTTTGCACATGGTCACGCAGCTTCGCCCAGCGACTGAAATCATCTTCCTCGACACCCTGGGCCACTTTTCGAAGACACTTTCTTTCGTCGCACAGATCGAAATGGATTGGTCACTCAATCTCACGAGGACATCTCCTGGACCCGACGCCGATGCGTTCCAATGCGGCACAGACCGGTGTTGTGAGCTTCGAAAAGTAGAGCCGCTGAAGCGCGCAGTCGAGACGAAGGCGGCGTGGATCACCTCTGTAAAGCGCGTCGACGCACCGAGCCGTGCATCTATGAAAACCCTGATGTGGGACGATAAATTCGGACTCGTTAAGGTCAATCCATTCGCTCTGTGGAGCGATGATGACGTGGCGTATTACATCTCATCGAACAATCTTCCAGAACACCCACTGTGGGCCGAGGGCTTCGCATCGATTGGCTGCGAGAAGATGACCGTCAAGCCTCTCGTCGCGGGTGAGCGACGCTCGGGTCGATGGGTCGGTGCCGACAAAGAGGAATGTGGTCTTCACGAGGCATAACATCCACCATATTTAAATCTTTTTACATTACATTTGTATGAATGTTCACGGTGAATGTACAGGGGTAGGTCGGATGCTTCTAATAAT
>CAIKFN010000136.1 GCA_903826715.1 uncultured Actinomycetes bacterium | reverse complement strand
TAGCGTTATCAATGTGAGTACTGCACCTCTTCGCCTCGTTACCCCAGAAGATCACTCGGTGGTAATTCAAACCTCAAGTCAGGTGCCACGTATTGAGTCAGAGACTCAGCTGCGTTCAATATTGGCAACTCTCTCCGGCGTCGATTCCGTTGGTGCAGAAGCTCGAGTTGCCAAATTAGCTACTCGTTCAATTAAGAAATCAACGAAGATTGCCGCACTTGACCTGGCAATTTCAATGGTTGACCTAACAACCTTAGAGGGAGCAGATACTCCTGGAAAAGTCACATCACTCTGCACTAAAGCAATGCGACCAAATCCAATGGACCTCTCAGTCCCGTCTGTTGCAGCAGTTTGTGTGTATCCAGATTTAGTTGCTCATGCTCGCTCGGTGTTAAAAGGTTCACCAGTTGCAGTGGCTGCAGTTGCCACTTCATTCCCATCGGGTCGAGCATCACTAAACGTAAAGCTCATGGACGTTCGAGAAGCGGTCGCAAATGGTGCCGACGAAATTGACATGGTGATTGATCGTGGTGCCTTCTTGTCAGGACGCATTGGACAGGTGTACGAAGAGATCGTTGCAGTAAAGCAAGTTTGCGGCAACGCGCACCTAAAAATAATTCTTGAAACTGGTGAACTAGTCACGTACGACAATGTTCGAAAAGCGAGCTGGATTGCGATGCTCGCAGGTGCTGACTTTATTAAAACTTCTACTGGCAAAGTTCCAGTTGCCGCCACACCACCTGTGGCACTGGTGATGCTTGAAGCAGTTAGAGATTTTGCAGAGACGACTGGCCAGATTATTGGTGTCAAGGTTGCTGGCGGTATCAGAACAGCCAAAGATGCCATTCGTTATTTAGTTATTGTTAATGAGACCGTAGGTTCAACTTGGATGACCCCAGACCTTTTCCGTTTTGGTGCATCTTCACTACTAAATGATCTATTGATGCAACGACTTAAGCAGCAACGCGGGACGTACATTCGACCTGATGAATTCAGTGGGGACTGACATGACAGAGAACAACCTTCCGAAATCAAAATTAGGTTCATTGCAATACGACCCGGCCCCAGAATCTGCTGCAATCGCAAAGTTGAAGTCAAGCTACGGATTATTCATTAACGGGAAGTTCACAGATCCCTCCAAGCACGAACAATTTGAAACAATTAATCCTGCAACTGAAAAGCGACTCGCCACAATTAGCCAGGGGAGCACTTCTGATGTTGACAAGGCTGTCAAGGCTGCTCGTAAGGCGTACGACAACGTTTGGTCTAAGACAACGGGTGCAGAGCGCGCAAAGTATTTGTACCGTATTGCTCGAATTATCCAAGAACGTTCACGTGAACTTGCAGTAGTTGAAACTCTCGACAACGGAAAACCAATTCGAGAATCTCGCGACGTCGACATTCCACTTGCCGCTGCGCACTTCTTTTATTACGCCGGATGGGCTGACAAGTTAGAACACGCAGGATTTGGCAATGCTCCAAAACCAATTGGTGTTGCGGGACAAATTATCCCTTGGAACTTCCCGCTAATGATGGCCGCCTGGAAGCTCGCGCCTGCACTCGCTGCTGGAAATACCTGTGTTCTCAAGCCTGCTGAAACTACGCCGCTAAGCGCACTACTCCTTGGTGAAATTCTTCAGCAAGCTGGACTGCCTGACGGAGTTGTCAACATTGTCACTGGAGACGGAGCAACTGGCTCTGCACTCGTTGATCACCCCGGCGTTGACAAGATTGCATTCACTGGATCAACTGGTGTTGGTCGACTTATTCAACAGCGTGTGGCAACTAGTCACAAGCGCCTTACTTTGGAGCTTGGTGGCAAGGGTGCAAACATTGTTTATGAAGATGCTCCAATTGATGAAATGATCGAGGGCATTATTGATGGAATCTTCTTTAATCAAGGACACGTTTGCTGTGCTGGATCCAGACTCTTGGTTCAAGAATCAATTGCAGACGATGTGCTTCGCCGATTAGTTCGACGAGTTGAGCAACTACGT
>CAIKFN010000135.1 GCA_903826715.1 uncultured Actinomycetes bacterium | reverse complement strand
AGCATCTGGTGTGACAGAGTTCAATGCACAGGTCACAGGCACTAAGGATGAAATTGAAGCAACGTACGCGGTGCTGCTCGAGTTTTCTTCTAAATAATTACATTGGGGCGCGGGTGTGCTTGAACTCGTTGAGCTCAGGCTGATTCGCCATCATTGAAACTAGCGAATCAATCACTGCAATAGATGCATGTGCGTCATTTGTTGGTGCATTCATGTATCGTACGAATGTTGCGTCATTGCCAATCACAAATGTTGGAACACCGAATGCTTCAACCTTTGCAAATCGCTTGAATGATTCACCAATCACTTGGTGAGGTCGACGTGAAGCAATGTCGCTACGGACTTTATCCATGTCGACACCTAGAGGCGCAAGGAGACCCTCAATCTCTTCAATGGTCACAAGTCGTATTCCTTTTTCGTGACGACCACGGAACATTGCTTCGTGGGCATCGAGGAAGTATTCAGTTTGCTGGTCACGGATTGAAGTACTTACCGCCAACGCCAAGAGTTCTGCGTTGTACTTCTCGTCGTCCCATACGTCAGGAGATCCGTCTGCCTTGTAGCCCTGACTCATGGTCCATGGCACGAATGTCACGTCAAAGGTTCCGCCAGCCTTAAGAGCGCTCACCATGTGAAGGTGAATGTTCTTCGCAAATGGGCAGCGATAGTCGTAGGAGAGTTCGAATGCAGTCATACCTAGAGCCTAGGGACTCTTAGCTAGGAACCGCAACGCCCTGGGAGCGACAAAGGTCCTTGAAATTACAGAAGCGACAAGCATTCTTAGAAGGAGTCGCCGGGAAGTCACCGTCGTTGTAATACGTATTTATCTTTTGCCACGCAGAAGCTGCAGCTTTCTCACGTGCACGGATGTTTACCTCAGTAACGGGTCGTTCCACGGCTTCACCGTGGGCCACGTAGAGCAGACGCATTGTTGTTGGCAATTCACCAAGTTTTTCTTTGCAGAGTGCAGCGTAGAGCTCAGCGTTCGCGAACGTTGTTGAGTCAAATAATCGATTTGGAAGCCCACCAGTTTTGTAGTCAACAATTATGAGGTTGCCGTCCTTGTCACGGTCGAGACGGTCAAGAATGCCAAAGAGCGGTGCTCCATCAATCGTGACACCCATTCGAAGTTCGACACCCTCATGAGTGACTTCTCGGGGATCTTCCATTTCAAAATACGTAACAAGAATTTCTTCTGTTTCATGTAGGAGCCCTTTGAGTTTTTCGTCATCGAGTCCAATCTCTTCTCGAACCTTTTCTGTCAGTACTGAGTCAATTGCGGGACTGACATATTCGCGAGCCCGCTCAATAGTTCGCTCAGTAGATGGAAGTTTGAACAAATGCTCGAAAATGTAGTGAGCGAAGTTCCCCTTGGCACTTGCGTAACTGGCGGGCTGGGGGAGGCGCTCGACAGAAGAGTGCTGGTATTTCCTTGGACACGACTGGAAGTCATTCAGACGAGATGGTGATAATGATTTTGGAAGTGCTTGTTCAAATGACATAGCAATACCGTACGGCACACATGTGACATGGCGAAGGACTAAAACATACGTATGAATAATGCACTTGGTTACTGGAAGAGCCCTTGGCCCGGAGAAGACGGCGGGCCATCGAGACTGCAAATTGCCCCGTCGATCAATGTGAGGGGTAAAAAGGCCCAGATCGTTTCTCGAATGTCGATCGTCAGCACCATGACAGTGCTTCGTGGCCCTGGTGAGGTCTTCTTGCTTTGTCACACTGGCGGAGATGACGCTGTTAGCTGGGTTGAGCGCATTGACCCTGAAACACTTGAAACTGTTGCACGCTCAGTTGATCTTGTCGCTGGTCCAACCTGGCCGGGTGGCATTGCAGCGCACGCCAATGGGTTTCTCTACGTAGTCTTTGGCCGCTACATCCACCAACTCAGCAGTGAACTCGAAGTTATTAACTCACTAGAGCTTCCAAGAAATCGCCCGTACAACTCTTTCGTAATTCTTGACAGTGGCGAAATTGTTCTAAAGGACTTTGGTGGCGCTCGCCCAGGTGTACCGAGTACAACTCGCAGCGTTGACTGCGAGCTTCTCGTAATTGATCCAAGCAGCCTCACGATTCTTGACAGTTATGTGCTTAATGAAGGCTCTGTTTCGAGACTCAGTTCAAAGGGCAGAGACATTTACGTCGTAACCATGACCCAGCTGGTTCGACTTCACTGGGACGGAAAGTCTCTACAGCGCGATGAAACCTTTAGTGCCACCTACATAACTGAAGAGGGACAAGAATTCGCCTGGGACCCAGTAATTACTAAGAGCGACGTATGGATGCTCGACAATGGTGCTGGTTCGCAGAACTATACGACGTCGCTACTTGGCATTGGTGATGCGAAAACATCACAAAAGCTCATTCGCGTATCGCTGAGTGATGGCAGCGTCACGAACTACTCGGTTAATGATCAGGTAAACAGTTTGGTTGCCAACCCACCGTGCATTGATGATGTGCGTCAAGTTGCAATTGGCTACGACAGTGCTCACGGTGTGGTTAGCGCATTTGCGTTCGGTAATTCTTCAACCCCGCTGTGGTCAAAGAAATTGAATCACGCCATGCATCCAATTCTTCTGCAGGAAGAAGGAGTTGTCATGATGAACGACTTTAGAGTTGAATCGGGGCTTGAAGACATTGTTCTACTTGACGTAATGAACGGCGAAGAGTTGCACCGCGTTACAACTGAAAGTCCGCTGCAGTCAGTGATTTTTGGCTCATGTGGTTTTTCAAACGATTTGTATGTTTGTTCGTTCAGTCACGTAAGTCGCATCTCTTTTACTTCTTGACCACAAATTT
>CAIKFN010000134.1 GCA_903826715.1 uncultured Actinomycetes bacterium | reverse complement strand
ATTGCAATTGATGGGCCTGCGGGATCTGGGAAGTCAACTGTTGCAAAAGCTGTCGCTGAAGGACTCGGATGGTCATTTCTAGATACTGGTGCAATGTATCGAGCTGTCACGTGTGAAGCCATTTTACGTAAAATTGATATCAATGATGAAACTGCATTAGGAGTACTCGCTAGTGAAGCAGTGATCACAACACTTCCCAGAGTGACGATCAATGGTCGAGATGTTGAAGATGAAATTCGACAAGATCACGTCAATATTGGAGTATCCAAAGTCGCAGCTAATTCTCTTGTTCGAGCCGCAATGGTTAAACGTCAGCAAAAGTGGGCCAACGACCAACCTATTGGCACCGTTGTTGAAGGTAGAGACATAACTACTGTTGTTTTTCCTAATGCCACACTGAAGGTTTTTCTTACAGCGTCTCTTGAGGAACGCTCTCGGCGCAGAGGTGACGAGAGTTCTGACTCTGTTGCTCGTCGCGATGAAGCTGATTCAACGAGAGAAGCCTCACCACTTCGCCAGGCTGAGGATGCAATAGTTATAGATACAACTGGACGTGACGTCGATGGCGTAGTCGGAGAAATTATTAGATGCCTAAAGTCGATTCAATTAAACTAGATACTCATAAGTCTCTTTCGTATCGATTCGTTACGCGACTTGTGAGAATTTTGGCCTTTGTCTTATTTCGTCCAATCACCTCAGGAATAGAAAACATTCCAGCGACTGGAGCAGTACTTATTGCACCAGTGCACCGTTCAAATGTCGATTTTGCGTTCAGCGTTTTTGTATCTAAACGAAAAATATTCTTCATGGCTAAAGACAGCCTTTTTAAGATCAAACCCATCGGAACATTTCTTCTTCATTTAGGGGCTTTTCCTGTGAACCGAGATAGTGCTGATCGCGATTCAATGGCGGCTTCTGAATTAGTTCTGCAACAAGGACAGGCTTTAATTCTGTTTCCCGAGGGAACTAGAAAAGAGGGACCCGTAATTGAGCCGCTAAGAGATGGAGCAATGTTCATCGCTTCGAGAACCAATTCAGTTGTAGTTCCCGTGGGTATTGGCGGCAGTGACAAAGCAATGAAACCCGGTGCAAAGTTTCCTCGACCAGCTCGAATAAAGATTGTTGTCGGAAAGGCAATTACTCCACCTACCGCCGAAGGTCGCGTATCTCGCTCAGCGATTAGCGCAAAGACTGCGGAGCTACAAAAGGCTCTGCAGGATGTTTACGACCAAAGCCTGAAGGACTAGCGCTCTCTCCACCAGGTTCCAAAAACCACCTTGGCGTAGCGGAAACCAAAGAGCCAGTTCTTACCCTTTTTGGTTGTTCCAGAAAAACGCGGGTGCCAAACAGTTGGAACTTCAGATGCACGCCATCCTCGCTTCATGCAGGTGATGAGAAGCTCAGCGGTTTGATACTGCTCTTGAGTAAGCCGATCAACCACGTCTGCCAGCATGCTGACTCGAAGACCTCGGTAGCCAGTTGATGTGTCAGTCAAGTTAGAGCCGCACATACGGTTCATTATGAACGAGAAGAAGAGCACTCCAGTTTTACGAAAGCGGTCTGTTGTCTTATCAACGCCCAGACGGCGACTTGCAACTACAAAATCGGATTCGTTAGCAATGAGTGGAGCAAGTACTTGTGGAATCTCTGCAGGGTCGTTCTGTCCATCTGCATCCAGGGTTGCAATGTATTTAACGCCGTTGTTGATGCAGTAGCGGTAGGTGACTTGAAGTGCGACTCCGTGTCCAAGATTTACTGGGAACTCAATAACTGCAACACCCGGGAATGTTCGCGCAATCTCAGCAGTACGGTCATCGCCACCATCAACAACTACAAGAGTTGTGTAGGCCTGTCCGTTAATTGATGCTGGCATCTTCTCAAGTACGCCCGCTATGTTGCCTTCTTCTTCGTAGGCACAAATGGATGCCACGATTGCTTCTGGCTTGAATCCAGGCTGTTCTTTTTCGAGTTGCTGCAATGCTTGGTCGATTGCGTATGAACGTAGTCGTGTAAGTCGGCGTTTTTCTAGATCGGCGCTGGCCATTATTTCCTTAAATTGATTTTGCTTTAGCAAAGACTCGACGAACCATTGGCTCGAAGTGTTCTAGTGGAAGTGAATCGTATCCTGGATCGAAGGCTTTCTGATCCCAACGATCTGCAAACTTCTCTGCCAACTCATACCAAGGCTGTCCAACGTGGTTCTCACGTAGGTTTGGATTCATGCCTAGGTGTTCGTAGTAGTGACGACCTTGGAAGTCCTGGTGGTGAGCGACCATGCAGTAAACCTCTTCGCGTACGTATGGTCGAAGAATTTCTGCAGCAATTTTTGGGTGATTAGGAACAGATATGAGCTTTCCTACGTCGTGCAGCAGGGAAGCAACGATTACTTCTTCGTCAGCTCCTTCACGCTCTGCACGAGTAGCTGTCTGAATCGCGTGCTCCATCTGGTCAACAGAGAATCCATCAGTAATCGCACTGAGCCCCTTGATCATTGAGAGAATCTGTTCTGCTACTCGTGGCTGTGCGGCGATTGTCTTTTCAGCAATCGTCATCCACTGCTCTCGAGTTGAAACATCCATGCTTGGAAATGACGTCATAGTGAAATAATAGCCCTGAAGGTCACTTATCTTGAGACTGACGAAAGAACTTGTGCTGCGGTGAATTCACGGTCCGCCTGGCCGTCAAAAGTAGAGATTGCACCAGCATTGAGAGCCAAGTCCAGGACTGCAGAAAGCGTCTTCAACATCTCGCGCAGTTCTGGTGGGGGAGGAAAATATTCATCTTCAACTGTAACTGAGCTGATTTCGACGCCATTGACAGGATTCAAGAATTCGAGAACTTCGTTTACGAGTGACTCTGGTGCCGATGCTCCGGCGGTTACTGCGACAATCCCACTTAGATCCGATGGAAGTTCAAATGCTCCATTAACTCGAAGTACACGCTTACAACCTGCCGCTTCTGCAACTTTTGAGAGTGCAACCGTATTTGAAGAATTCGCGGATCCAATAACAATTACTGCATCAGCTGAAGCAGCGATTGCTGTGAGTGCTGCTTGTCTATTTGTTGTAGCAAAACAAAGGTCACTCCGATTTGGCATCCAAATTTCAGGAAAAACCTTTTCTGCGTGTTCACGTAGATCCTGCCACTCACTCATGCTGAGTGTTGTTTGGCTTAAAAGTGCGTAGGGTCCTTCAGAACCCTTCAGCTCGTCAATATCTCTGGTTGACTGAATTAAATGTACTGAGTCAGGAGCCACAGCCATGGTTCCAACAGCTTCTTCGTGTCCCTCATGACCAACGTAGAGAATCGTGTATCCCTTTCTTGCACGAACCTTTAGCTCGTGGTGCACTTTTGTCACTAGTGGACATACTGCGTCGATCACTGTTCCGCCCGAAAGTCTCGCTGTTTCTACAACTTCGGGAGGTGATCCATGAGCACTCAGCATCACTGGCGATCCCGGTGGGACGTCAGCAACGTCGTCAATGAAAACAACACCTAAAGACTTGAAGTGATCAACGACGAACTGGTTGTGAACAATCTCGTGGTAGCAGTAGACCGGTGGTTCAAAGACACGGGTCATCCAGTCAAGAGCCTTGATGGCCTTCTCAACTCCAGCGCAGAACCCACGTGGGGCAGCAAGTACAACCTTCTCTACAGTCACGTAAATAGCCTAGTTACTGAAAAGTTGAATTATTGCCTAGGCTAGGAGGGTGTCGGGCGCGCGTATTTCCTCTATTTCTGATGGTTCCCCTATTGCGGGAGCAGGACTCTGCATTGGCGACGAGCTCATCAGCATCAATGGACGCGAACCTAGTGACATCATTGAGTACCAGCAACTCATCGACGGAAAAACTGTGACTCTGGTTGTTCAGCGTGAAGGAGAACCACTACAGCGCAAAGTAACGGTCACTAAAGATGAAGGGCAACCGCTCGGTCTTTCAATTGACTCCGCGGTATTTGACCGAATTCGCACCTGCGACAACCACTGTTCATTCTGCTTTATTTATCAGCTTCCTAAGGGAATGCGTAAATCGCTCTACGTAAAAGACGACGACTTTCGACTTTCATTCCTTTATGGGAATTACACAACACTCACCAGGTTTACTGAATTCGATCTTGAACGTGTAATTGAAGAAGGGCTTTCACCGCTCTATGTTTCTATTCACTCCACGAATCCAGAGTTGCGTGCAGAAATGCTTCGTAATCCTCGTGGAGCTACGAGTCTTAGATGGCTGCGAGAAATTCTTCGTGCAGAAATTGAAGTTCATGCTCAGGTTGTTGTTTGCCCCGGAGTAAATGATGGAACAGAACTAGAGCGAACACTTCACGATGTCATCTCGCTCTATCCAGAGCTACAAACAGTTGCGCTCGTGCCAGTTGGAGTATCTGCATTCTCAATGGAAGAGACAATGCGTTCACACACCGAGCAAGAAGCTCGTGAAGTAGTGGCTCTCGCTGACAAGTTCCAGAAATTAACTGATGAAGTGCTTGGCCGAGTCTCTGTATTTGCGAGTGATGAGTTTTACCTCGTCGCTGGTCTTACACCACCGTCTGCAACAAGGTTTGAAAGTTTGGACCAAGCTGAAAACGGTATTGGTCTAGTTGCTGCATTCTGTGACAGCTTCAACGAGCACTCTGAAATGCAGAAGCTGGGTACTGGTTT
>CAIKFN010000133.1 GCA_903826715.1 uncultured Actinomycetes bacterium | reverse complement strand
TGGTCTGCTAACTCACTTTCTGTTGCAGCGCTGAGTGCCGTTGCTGCCGCACAGCAGATTGTTGCTACGCAGGGTGAATTTGGATACCTCGTTATTGACGAGGCGTGGGCACTACTTGCAGACGAGCATGCACTTAGGTGGCTGCAAGGTTCTTGGAAACTTGCTCGTTCGCGCGGACTCAGCCACGTCTTAGTTCTTCACCGCTGGAGCGATGTTGCAACAGCAGGCGATCAGGGCACCGCACAAAGAGAAAGGGCGCTGGGGCTACTTCGCGAATGTGAAGCTGTGTTCTTGTTTCGCCAACCACCCGATGAAGCAAAAGAGATGGGCATTGCGCTTAATCTCAATGGAAATGAAGAGCGAGTGCTTATAGAACTGGCGAAGGGAACAATGATTGCGAGATATGGCCGGCATCGTTCAATCGTGAAAGTGCGCCCAGATAGTCGTGACAATGCGTTTATTGATACCGATAAAGCAATGAGGGAAATTAGTTCTACGATTCGTTAATGCAGAACAATATCGACATGGTTTTGGCAGTTGACATCGGTGCAACGTCAATCAAGTTTTGCCTCGTTGATTTTTTCGGAGAGCTTGTAGGAACGCCCAAGCGTCGCTCAACGCCGTATCCCTGTGGCCCGGAACACCTAGTGAATGTGATCGCCACACGAATTAATTTGAGCGACGTCACAATGGTGGGCGTGGGGTTTCCAGGAGAATTCAGAGATGGCCATGTTGTTCATCCGGGGAATCTTTCCAGGGTGCATGGCGCTGGGACTCCTATCAATGAGGAAATACACGATCGCTGGTGTGGCTTTAATTTTGAAGGCGTCTTGCGTGAGATGACAAATAAAGACGTGCGTGTAGTAAATGATGCAACAATGGCAGCACTTGGTTGTGTTGAAGGAAAGGGCGTCGAGCTCGTTCTTGCACTCGGCACAGGGGTGGGCCTCGCACTAGTTAAAGACGGTCAGATTGTCCCGGTGAGAGACATTGGTGCTGAAGTTATTTCTGACAGCCAAACCTTTGATGAACTGCTCGGGGAACAAGGTAGAGCACGTGATGCAGACAAATGGCTTACTCAACTAAAAAAATCAGTCGCTACCTTGTCAAAGGAATTTTCAGTAGACACTATTCACTTGGTAGGTGGGAATGCTCTAAGAATTTCGCCAAGTTCGTTCAAACACGTACAAAGCAGAATTGTGATTACGGGCAATAACGCACCACTTCGTGGTGCACCAAAACTTTTTTACAGCTGAGCGAGGTCTACTGCTGAGGCTGCAAGCACTGTTGCGAATGGTCGAACCGCACGGTCATCAACAGCAAACTGTGGACTGTGGTGCATCCCACTTGATCCATCTTCGAGAGCGCCCCCAATGAACATGAAACTTCCAGGGATTCGATTAAGAAATTCAGAGAAGTCTTCACTCCCAGAAGTCGGTGGCAGGACGAGTGCATTATTTTTCCCGAGGAGTTCTTTTCCGATTTCGAGCACTCGATTAGCGATTTCTGGAACGTTCTCGACACGTCGGGTGAACTTGTCATTCGTAAGCGTGCACCTCACCTGAAACTCTTCTTCAATCTCGCGAAGAATTTGAGAGAAACGCTGTAGGGCCTCTGCCTCTTGCTCCTCAGTGAATGTGCGAAGTGTTCCTGCAAGGTGCGCATGTTGCGGAACAACATTTTCTGCAGTTCCAGTTCTCAAAATTCCAGCTGAGCACGCGCAGTTCGTACCGTCATATTCCATCCCGGCAGCAATCTCGCCCATGCGAGGAGCGAGTGCACTTATTGCGAGCACCACACTTCCCTCCTTTGTCGGCATTGCTCCGTGGCCGCCTTTGCCGTCGATTTCAACAATGAGTCGACGAGCCTTGGCCATGAGTACTCCTGGGCGAGTGAACATCATGCCTACTGGCATAAGAGAGGTGATGTGTCCACCAACTACAAAGTCTGCGGGATTTTCTTCTAAGAGTCCACCATCAAACATTGACTTTGCTCCTGCAAATCCTTCTTCGCCAGGTTGAAACACCACGGTGTACTCACCAGGAAGATCTTCTTGACGCTGCGCTAAAACATCAGCAACCCCAAGAATGCTTGCTGTGTGAACATCATGACCACAAGCGTGCATGACGTTCTCGTTCTGCGACTTGTAGGAAAGGTTTAAATCTTCATTGACGGGGAGCCCGTCAATGTCGGCGCGAATCATGACACGCTTTCCGGGCTTGCCACCCTTAAGAGTCGCAACGGCACCAGTTTCAGTTGGTGACTTTTTTACAGTCCATCCGAGCTCACGAAGTCGATTAGTAACAACGTCTGTTGTGCGGTACTCCACCATCGAGAGCTCAGGGTGAGCGTGCAGGTCATGGCGAATGTCAACCATTGCGTCGTATGCGTTGTTTACAAGTTCTGGGAGTGCTTCATTAAAGGGAGTAGCCATACAGGAATGGTACTTAACGGCCGAGGAGCTCGTTAGTCGGGTCGGCTAAGATAGATATCCAGTAACAATGCGGCTGTAGCTCAGCGGATTAGAGCATCGGTCTACGGAACCGAGGGTCGGGGGTTCGAATCCCTCCAGCCGCACCATTCGAACAAGTAGCTAGGGACTAGAAGAGTTGTGTTTGCTCAACTATTCGTAGCGAAGTGCCTCAATTGGATCAAGTCTCGCCGCACGTCGAGAG
>CAIKFN010000132.1 GCA_903826715.1 uncultured Actinomycetes bacterium | reverse complement strand
TAACAACAGCTTCAACTGCGGATGAGCGAATTGCTGCACGTCAAGCATTTCAAGCTGCTGTTTCCAGTGCAATCAGCGCACGCCAGTCCGCGCTGTCCTCACTTGGCGCCCCACCAGTTAAATAGTCGCTCCAAAGCAGTACAGGCCCCCAATTGCTCTCAATGAGCAGTTGGGGGCTTCCTCCCTTTTAGTTGAAGTTCCAATAGAGTCAGTACAGTCGAATAAAGGAATATTCATGGCTATTGTTCTCTGTGGTGTTCAACAAGCACTTGGCATACTCGCTTCTGATTTCCCAGAAGTAGATGTAATCGATCTCACAACGAACAAAGATCCACTCCCAAAGGGTGCAATCCTTTTTGCGGGGTATGGCGAAGAAACAATGAAGGCCGCTGACACTGCTGAAGTTGCATGGATTCAACTACCTCACACAGGCATTGACACAGTGAATCCATCTCTACTCAACGCACCTATTGTCACGTGTGCCAAAGGAGCTGAGTCTGTTCCAATTGCTGAATATGTCCTTGCATCAATGCTGGCATGTGGCAGATCATTTCCAGATGCATGGTTAAAAGAAGCTCCTCAGCACTGGTTCTTTCAGAAAACCTTGTGCTTGATGGGACAGCGAGTTGGCCTTGTGGGCTTCGGCGGGATTGGACAACGTGTTGCGATGCTTGCCAAGGCTTTCGACATGGATGTTGTCGCGGTTCGTCGCACAAATACTCCGAGTGAAATTCCAGGAGTCTCAATTGCTACCTCACTCGAAGAAATACTTCCAACGCTTGATCACTTAGTGCTATGTGCTCCAAGTACCACTCAGACCAAGCATTTGATGAATGAGAAAATGTTCTCTCTTGTTAAACCAGGCCTTCACCTTGTCAACATTGCTCGAGGTGCACTAATTGATGAACATGCACTTCGAGGAGCACTCGACAATGGGCGAGTAGCTCGTGCATCGCTTGACGTCTTTGACCCAGAACCACTTCCAGCGGGTCACTGGCTCTACTCACACGAAAAGGCATTCATCACTCCGCATTCATCGTGGTCGGGAAGGCCGTTTCTTTCTGGAGCAACGCAGGTGTTTTGTGAGAACCTCCGTCGCTACCTCGACGGCCAGCCACTTGAAGGAATTATTGACGTCGAGCTTGGCTACTAAAGCGTTTTCACTAAATATGTCGCGGCATTTACACCAGATGTAGAGTGGGTCTAGAGCGCAATCAAAGGGGAACCATGACTGATATTGCAGAGAAGTTCACACCACAACAGAGTGAGTTGAAGTTCAATCTTCCACCAACATTTGATTCAATTGAGGCAGAAAGACAGCACCGTAAAGAGAAGCTTGCTGGTGCGCTTCGGATATTTGGAAAGCTTGGCTTCTCTGAAGGTGTTGCAGGGCACATCACCGCACGCGACCCTGAGCTCCTCGATCATTTCTGGGTAAACCCATTCGGAATGAATTTCCGTCACGTACGTGTCTCGGACCTCATCTTGGTAAACCACAGTGGGGAAGTAGTTCATGGAGATAGACCAGTGAACCGTGCAGCTTTTGTAATTCATGCAGCTGTTCATGCAGCTCGACCTGACGTGATTGCTGCTGCGCACTCTCACTCGGTCTATGGAAAAGCATTTTCTTCACTTGGTCGCACACTTGATCCACTAACACAAGACGCATGCGTGTTCTTTGAAGACCATGTACTCGTTACTGAAGGTGGAGGTCGAATTGTTCTTGATGAAGAGAGCGGCCGTGTTCTCGCTGATGGACTTGGCAATTGCAAGGCGGCTATTCACCAGAACCACGGACTCTTTACGGTTGGTCAAACTGTTGATGAAGCAGCGTGGTGGTTCATCACTATGGAGCGCACCTGCCAAGCGCAGCTTCTCGCTGAAGCTGCCGGCAAGCCAATTCACATTTCTGACGAGAATGCTCGCTACACCCTGGAGCAAACTGGTCACCCACTCGCTGGATGGTTCTCATTCCAGCCACTTTGGGATGACATTGTAAAAACTGATCCAGAGTTATTTGACTAATTCGTCGCATTAAGTGCATTGTCCTCGAGACTACGATTAGTCGTAGAAACCTAATGGGGAATATGTTCAAAAATAGAAGTGGTGAAAGTCAGCGTCAGCGCTTTCCGCAGCCATTAATTAAGAGCCGAATCGCTTCGGGACGTGGTGCCATGGAGCAGCCAAATGTCACCTCAGATGATGCGCCACTCACTCCAAAGTTCTGGATAGCGCTGTGCCTTACTGGTGTTGCGACTGGTCTTTTTGGCATTGCACTCATGTGGATTCTACGACTTTTTGAGCGCCTGGCCTTTAATTATCATTCAGGTAGTTACAGCTCAGCTGTGAGCGCGACATCGGGTCTGCATCGTGTGATCATGCTTGTTATTTCTGGTCTCGTCGGGGCAGTTGGCTGGTACTTTATCCGTCGCTATTTGAAGAATGAAAAATCAGAAATTGATGAAGCTGTTTGGACTGGTGATGGGGAGCTTTCACTACGACGTAGTTTTCTCACCTCATTTCTTTCAGAGATTGTCATTGGTCTTGGAGCATCTATTGGCCGTGAAGCAGCGCCAAAGCTTATGGGTGGTGTTTCAGGAAGTGTTCTGTCGCATTGGTTTAATCTCTCCCCTTCACAAAAACGTTTGCTCGTTGCCTGTGGCGGCGGCGCTGGATTCGCTGCGGTTTATAACGTGCCACTCGGCGGAGCGATCTTTACTGCAGAAGTATTGATAGGGAGCTTTTCTCTTCCTACGGTGCTTCCTGCGCTGGCATGCTCGCTGATTGCAACCCTTACTGGCTGGCTCTATCTTTCATCGGGACCGACCTACGGCCACATCCCTAATTTTAAATTCAGTGCTTCAATAATGGTTTGGTCGATTTTTGCTGGACTAATTATTGGCGTGCTCGCTACTGGCTACGTTCGATTAATTGGATTTGTTGCGCATAAACGCGCCAAAGGATCATCTATTTTCTGGAAGATGCCAATGGCTTTCGCCGCAGTCGGCGTTGTAGGTATTTGGTATCCAGAGTTATTTGGTAACGGTAAGGAGATGGCAAATAGCGCGTTCCTGGGCTTGGGTAGTGCTGGTTTACTGTTTATGCTTTTTGCGCTGAAGCCTTTCGTCACTTCAGTCACTTTGGGCAGTGGCGCGGCGGGTGGACTCTTCACTCCATTTCTGAGCACTGGAGCAGCCCTCGGCGCCTTTCTCGGCATTATGTGGTCACATCTCTGGCCAGGAACACCAATAGGGGCTTACGCACTTGTAGGGGCAGCAGCAATGATTGGAGCGGCGATGCAGGCGCCACTCGCAGGCTTAGTGATTGTTTTTGAACTCACTCAGAATGGCTTTCACCTGATGGTCCCAATGGTCGTAGCAACGGTTATAGCAACCACGCTTGTAAGACAGGTCGATGGTTATTCAATTTACTCTGCACGACTTCCACGTAAGGAAGAATAACTATATGTACGTACCTCCAAAGTTCAGTGTCGAGCAAGAAGCTGCGTGGAAAATCGTTAAAGAAGCTGGTGCTGGGCTGTTAGTCGCTAGTAGCCCAGAGGGAATGGAAAGTGTTTTTGTCCCGGTCGTAGTGAGCGAAGACCGTACGAAGATGACCTCTCACTTAGCCAAGGCTAATAAGTGGTGGAGAGCGCTGAAAGACGGTGACGAAGTCCTTGCAGTTTTTCTTGCTGCGTCTGCTTACGTTTCGCCAAGCAATTATCCAAGTCGATTCGAAAATTCTGGAGTAGTTCCTACGTGGAATTTTGTTATGGCAGAAGTTCGTGGCACGGTAACAGTCCATCCAGATGCTGAGTGGCTGAAGAAACAGACAACTTCAGTCACTGAAGAATTCGAAAGACAACGCAACCCTCAGTGGTTAGTTTCTGAAATGCCAAGTGAGTTTTACGACCAGCAACTTAAAGCAATTGTTGGCATTGAAATATTGGTCACTGACATTCAAGGGAAAGCAAAACTTTCTCAGAATCGCCCAGAAATTGATCACAACAGTGTCCGTGACAATTTTGCCCAGGGAACACTTGGTGAACAAAATGTTGCCAATCGAATGAATCTTGACAACTAGTACCGAGTTCTCTATTCGTCGCTGTAACGAGAGTGACCACATTGTTCTGCGTGAGATTCGCCTAGAGGCGTTGAAAGATTCTCCAGACGCGTATGGTTCAACATATAAAGAGTCTGAGCTTTGGACACCAGCGCGATGGAAAGAAATGGCGTTAGGCAATTGCTATCTTGGCGAAATTGATGGTGACGTTGTTGGTATGGCTACGGGTGGATTAAATACAGAATTCCCAGACACATTCTGGTTATTTGGGATGTTTGTTAGTCCAAAGGCCCGAGGAACAGGCGTGGCTATTGATCTAGTGAGAGCAGTTGAAGAGTGGGCAAAAAAACAGGGTGGTACTGAACTGTATTTACACGTGAGCGAAACAATGTTACGGGCTCGAACCTTTTATACGAAAATTGGTTTCACGCCAAATGGTGGGTCAGTAACAATGGATAGGGACACTTCAATAAAACTCGTGACAATGGTGAAAAAACTTGACTAATACTTTTGAAGTACGAAGGGTCGCCCCTGAAGCTCTCTATGATCTTCGCCGACGTGTCCTGCGT
>CAIKFN010000131.1 GCA_903826715.1 uncultured Actinomycetes bacterium | reverse complement strand
TTAAAGGTTCCCATTTGCTGGGAGGAAAGGAGGCTTGTGGCGTCCGTCATGCGTACATCCAATACAGATCACACCGGGATCATCTAGGCAATAGGGACTGGGTTTCCGGTGTAAACCCAGCAGACAACCCTACCACCGGGGAACTTAGCCCTTCGCCGCCGCCCAGTTATCGCCCCAGTGGAGCGAAATCTCTAGCGGAACAGTCAATTTCGCAGCGTTCATCAAACAGTCGAGCACAATCGCCTCAACCTGCTCTTTTTCCTTCTCAGGAGCCTCGACAACAACTTCGTCGTGAACCTGCAAAATAAGTCGTGCTTGGAGCTTTTCCGAGGTGAGTTTGCGGTCGAGTCTCACAAGTGCGTTCTTAAAGATGTCAGCAGCGAGACCCTGAATGCCGGCATTCATTGCTTGACGCTCTGCGGCTTGGCGCTGCGGCCCAACAGCAGTTGCAAGGTCTGGGAATGGACGAATGCGACCGAACTCAGTTCTGGAGTATCCATTGTTGCGAATTTCTTTAATGGTGTTGTCCATGTACTTTCGAAGATCTGGGAATCCAGCAAAGTAGGCATCCATAATCTTCTTCGCTTCGCCAACAGAGACTCCGAGGCGACGAGATAATCCGAATGCTTCCATTCCGTACGCGAGACCGTACGAGACGGCTTTGGCTTGTTCTCGCTGTTCGTGGTCGACCTTGTCTGGCTTCACACCAAAGACTGACGCTGCAATCGTGCGGTGAACATCTTCGTTAGAACTGAACGCGGCAAGCAGACCGGAGTCCTGGGCTAAGTGAGCAAGAATTCGAAGTTCAATCTGGTTGTAGTCAGCAACGCACAAATTCCACTTTGCAGTTGGAATAAATGCGAAGCGGAGACGACGGCCTTCTTGACTACGAACTGGAATGTTGTGAAGATTTGGATTCTCAGAAGATAGACGACCAGTTCGAGCAACTGTTTGATTAAACGTTGCGTGAATTCGCCCATCAGCACCCACCGAGTCAATAAGGGGCTGCCCGTAGGTTGAGCGAAGTTTTTCAACTTCTCGGTATCTAAGGATGAGGGGAATGATCTTGTGCTCGTCTTCAATTGCTTCAAGAGACGCAGCGTCAGTAGAGAATCCAGTTTTGATCTTCTTAACGGCAGTTAGACCAAGTTCATCAAACAGCACAGCTTGAAGTTGCTGTGGCGAATTGACTTTGAATTCATGGCCAGCGGCCTTTTGAATCTTTGCGTCGAGTGATGTTGCTTCTTCTGCGAACTCCTTCGCAATGGTGCGAAGGAGTTCAAGGTCAACGCTGATGCCGCGTGACTCCATGCGGCCAAGTACCGCTACTAGTGGGAGCTCAATGTCTTCGTAGACACTTGAAAGTTTCCATGTCTCGATTTCATAGCGGAGATGATCGCGAAGTCGAGATACCAACTCAACACTTCTGAGCAGTCGTGCCTCGTCATCTTCTTCGTCAAAGAGCGAAGGAGCTTCTGCGGGAAATGGCTCATTGAGGTAACGCTGCGCCACATCATCGAGCTCGTACCGACCAGATGTTGCATCAACCAGGAACGCCATGATTGAGGTGTCGTCTGCGGGTTCGCTGATAGTTACCGACTGATCTTGCGACCAGCGGTACAGATTCTTTAGGTCATGACCAGAAATACGAATGTCACCAATTTTCTGGAAAAACTCATCAAGTGTTCCAACGGCGCAGAGTCCGGTTGCTGGATTTAGGACAGCGACTTTTGACTTGCTGTAGCTAACGACTACTGAGGATGCACCTACGAGCACTTTGTCGACTGACTTTTGAGAAGTTAAAACCTTGGCTTTAGGCGCAGGCTTTTTAGTTTCAGCCTTCTCTGATGGAGCAGATGACGAAGAAGCCTCACCGAGAAGACCTTCACGCATGAGCTTCTCGAAGCGCCCCTTCATAGAGTTCATCTCAAAGCGGTCAAAGAACGCAGCAACTTCCACTCTGTTCCAGCCACCCATGGTCAGGCCGTCTAGAGAGAAGTCGAGGGGAACGTCTCGAACAAGCTTCATAATTTCAACATTGCTGCGAGCGCGGTCTTCGTAGAGTGCAAGATTTTCACGAAGCTTTGGCGTTAGATCGTCGAGGTGCGCGTAGAGCTCGTCGAGTCCCTTGTACTGAGCAAACAACTTTGCAGCAGTCTTCTCTCCCACCCCAGGAACTCCAGGAAGGTTGTCAGAGGTGTCTCCACGCAGAGCTGCGAGCAATGTGTAGCGCTGCGGATCTATTCCACAGCGCTCAAAGATGCCAGCTTCGTCATAAAGCGAGTAATCAGAAACACCTCGACGGTTATAGAGCACTTTGACGTATGGGTCTTCAACCAATTGAAAAGAGTCGCGGTCACCAGTAACAACAACTACCGGAATTTTCTCATCTCTTCCCCATGTTGCGAGGGTCGCCAAAACATCGTCAGCTTCATAACCTTGAACACTCAAGACTGGAATGTGCAATACGTCGCACAGATTTCGACATAGTTCGAATTGGTGCTCAATCTCGTCAGGAGTCTCTGCACGACCGCCCTTGTAGTCCTCGGTCATCTCATCTCTGAAGGTTCCACCAGAAAGGTCAAACGCCACAGCGAGTGCCCTTGGATTTTGAGTGCGAATAAGCGAAGTCAACATTGAAGCGAAACCGTGAAGAGCGTTGGTGACAACACCCTCGGACGTTGCGATGTCTGTACTTAGCGCGAAGAACGCTCTAAAAATAAGTGACATGCCGTCCAACAGCAACAGTGGCCGTTGGTCAGTCTGCTCCTTAGCCAACGAATTCGCCCTTCAGAATTAACTGGGCAACATCGCGCATACGACTCCTTGATTTCATTGCAGATTGTTGAATGATTTCGAAAGCATCAGGTTCGCTAATGCTGCGCTCAGCCATCAACTTTTCTTTTGCGCGCTGCACAATGTCGCGTGTTTCAATCTTGTCATCAACAGATGGAGTAATAATTGCTTCATTTTCGGTATCGAGAGGATTCAAAATCGCTGCGAGCTTTGGAAGCAGTTCACTACTTCTGAAGGGCTTGACCAAATAAGCAACTACCCCAGCATCACGTGCACTTTCAATTAGTGCTCGCTGAGAGAAAGCGGTGAGGAGGACAACAGTTATCCCGAGATCTTTGACTTGTTTCGCAACTTCAATTCCATCGAGCCCAGGCATCTTTACGTCAAGAATTGCGAGATCCGGCTTCAGTTCTTGAATCATTGCAAGAGCGTCGTCACCTCGGGCTGCTTCACCGACAATCAGGTAGCCATCAGCTTCAAGTATTTCTTTAAGGTCGAGACGGATGATTGATTCATCATCGGCAATTACTACTCGCTTATCCATTTTCATCCTTTGTTGTCCACTCACGAAGAAGCTCATCTCGTTCAACAATCAAAGCAGAAACTTCACCTTTGCGACGTTCAAGCTCAGCGTTCGCGGTCGCCACATGCCTTGATAGTTCGTCATATTCTTGCGCCTGGAGAGGGGTCTCGGAGACCATTGCACGGATTCTTGTGTCATCTAGGGCATCATTCCAGACCGCGACCTGCTCTTCGAGCACGTGGAGGCTCTCTCGAGCCAACCCGAGGCGCCTCTGGAGGTCTTCAAGTCGTCGGCGTTGCAGACGTGTTCCCATGGGGAAAGTCTAGAACTTCTTATTAAATCGTGTTCAGAGAATTTATGAATCCTTCAGATGGTGATAGACCAAACGAGAATTCATCTTTTACAAAATCTGAGGAACTCTGGCCAGTTTCCAGCAAAACCTCTGCAATATCGCTCGGTTCATCAGTGCTGGCATTTGCCAAATGACGATGCACGTTTCGACCATACATCGTTTCAAAGAATCCGCCAATGTATGCGTCGATTCCGAGTGAGTGAGCTTTAGCAACAATTGTTCGAGCGTTGGCGAGTCCGCCAACACGTGCTGACTTAACACAGACAAGTCTCGCTGCTGAGTAGCGTGCAATTTGTTCAATGTCTCGGATAGAACGTACACCTTCGTCAAGGCTTACTCCGGCCTTTAGCTGCTCAGCGAGTCTCGCGTGATCGACAACATTACCTGCTGCAAATGGTTGTTCAATTGCAACCAGTTCAACAATATCCTCCAGCACAGCGACTTGAGAATGAATGTCTTCATCACTGCGTGCAGAGCAATTGAAATCAAGAATCACTGGCTTAGAAAGTGCGCGTAGTCGTGACAGCTGAGCTTTAGAAACTTCACCTGGCGATGTCTTGACTCTCACACGATGTGCATTTTCGTTAACAG
>CAIKFN010000130.1 GCA_903826715.1 uncultured Actinomycetes bacterium | reverse complement strand
TCTGCGAGCTGAATCGCCTTTTCGATTCGGGACTGGGCGTCCAGTTCCACCACCACGACCGCCAGCAGCAGGTCGTCCAGCGCCAGAGGCGCGACGGGGTGTGGGTTTGGAAGAAGGCATTCATCAATACTACTAGCGATTAGCTAGTTATCAAAAATTACTTCTGACTCAAGACCATTTCGTCAATGATTCGAGACACAGTGAGCGCAGTCAGTCGTTCATTGCCTTCAGTTGCTGCCTTGAAAGCTTCCGTATTCTCTACCTGAATCCAGTGGGCGAACTGCAATTGGCGCTCATCACCAACAATTTGTCCTTCAACGCTGTATGTACCAATAAGCGTCGCTCCTTCAATTGAAGAAGGATCAAATGCAGCTCCATGGTGTGCTTCTTCAACAACGAGAGCAAGTGTGCCAGTCGTCTGCTCATGTGGCTCAGTAATAGGAGACGTGGAGGCAACAATGGTGAATTCCATTCCAGCGTCTTTGTGTTCGTGAGAATCAACAAAGTCTGGACGACGCTGCATCTCTAAGAATGCCAAACGTGTTGGATAAAGAACTACAGCAATGCGGTCGTAAATTGGAGCGCCCGAGGTCTGTTCCATCACTTCACCGAAGAAAACAATTCGTGCACCCAGGTCTTTAAGAATTCTCATTGGGTTATATTCATCGTCGGCCTGCGACCCAGAGATGTCGCTTTCGCGACCATCGGCGTAGACAGCCTTCTTGCGATACTTCATGAGGTTGAGTGCATAGAACGGTCCGTCAGATGCACGGTCCATCTCTAGCCAACCGCGAACCATTTCCTTGTTTACTAATCCGTAACGCGGTTCATCTGATGACATGGTGTCTCCTTAGGCGGTTTGAATACTTAGAGCGGTGTTATCAACGTAGTCGCGATGTCCCTCAAGGCTCATAAGCATGACCGAGATGTGTGGAGACAGTGCAGCGATCGACTTTACGTCTACGTCACCTTCAACTTGAATCTGGTGCCAAGAGCGAAGCACTCGCCCATCTCCCATAATTGATCCCTCAACATCAAATGATGCAACGAGGTGTGAGTTTGCAACAGACGTTGGATCAAAGGCTGCGTCTGAGCTTTCGTGCTCCACAATGATTACTGTCTGTCCCTTGTCAACAATGTTTGCTGGCGAGCTTGGTGTTGTCTGCGCACAAACAGTGAATTCCATGCCAGCATCTTTGTGCTCGTGGAGTTCCACGAACGCAGGTGTTGCGAACATCTTCAATGTTTCTTTGCGTGATGGATAACGAACAGTTGCAATGCGGTGCCACTGCGGATTGTGGCTTCCAGCTTGATCAACAACGATTCCAATGTAGGCAACCATCCCTCCCATTTCATCAATGTTGAATGACGGGTTGTAGAGGTCATCAGCTTCAATACCAGTGATGTTCGTCACTACCCCGTCGTCATAAATTGCGTACGGACGGTACTTCATCAAGTTAAAGAACCAAACGGTGCCATCGTTCTCGAACTTCTCTTCAAACCACTTCATAATGAGTGGCGTATTCATTGTTCCGTAACGTGGATTTTCTGGTCTAGCCATGATTACTTGCCCATCCTGCAGACATACCCTGCTTTTGGATCAATCTTTCCGCCGTACACATCGTCGTAGAGCTTCAAAATAGATGCTTCATCGTTAAAGTCTTCGAGTTTCATCCAGTCAACTGCGTTGTCAATAAAGAGCAACCATTTTTCATCAACCCGGTTATGAAGACCTTCACGACCCCATTCAGTTGTGCGCTTTGCAATCTGTGTTGGGGCAAACAAGAACTCGGGCTTGGGTCCCTTTAGGTTTCCTTTTTCAATGTCTAATGAAGAGGCATCTTGTGCAGATTTCGCACTGTCTGAAGCTCTAATTCCCGCAACACTCTCATTGAACTGAGTTCCACCACACATCATGGAGTACTTAAGGTTGTCATCAAGGCGTTCGTGAACTTGAAACGTGATGTGACGATTTCCACTGAAGTCGCAGTAGTTAGAAGGAGTCAGTGAAATCTTGTCAATCTCTTCGTAACTGAATACTTCGTCATAGATTCCAAGTGACTTCGTGAATTCAACGTTGCCTGCTGAGGTGAGGCCAACGGTGTGAAGTCCTCGGTTATGACAGAGAAACGCAGTGGAGATAGCAGTCTTTGAAGATGCGCTCGAGAAAACAACCTGGCTAGCGCCAAAGTCATTGTTATCGAAGTAGTAGTCATCCATCATGAACCCGGTGTAGAACAACGGATACAACAGCATCTGCTGAGTGTCGTAGAGATCGCCAGTTCTAGAGAACATGTTGACGTTGTAGTACCAGTTATAGGCCTTGGCTAGGTGTGAACGATGAGCAGAGCCGTCGGTGAAACCACGGTCATCAATACGAGTTGGCTCAACAATGAGCTCATCACCCATTGGCCAGTATCCGAAGAATCGCTGTCCTTCAGCAAATCCCTGCGCCTTGGATTCAACAACTTCAGCAAAGCCCCAAACAGGAACACGTCCCCATCCATCTTCTGCTGGAAAGAAGTCCCAGTAGGACATCATGTCGCCGAACTGGACGTACGAGATGTTGTTAGTAGAGAATCCAAACTTCTGAATTGACATGCGAGCTTGACCGACTTCAAGAGCTGAAGATGCTGCGTGAACAATTCGAGCCTGCGCGTGGTCTTTCCTGTTGATTTCAATGAACGTCGTCATGTGTTCCTAGTAAGCGCAGTAGGAGTTCTGGAACTCGTCTTGTAGAACACAGGCGTCTTCGTAGCGAGTGTCACAGTTAAGTTGCTCTTCGAGAACTCGAGTTTCAAAGCGCCATCCTTCAGGCATCTTCAAGACGTCACCCAACTTGCCAAGCTTCTCTTCATTCATTGTTGGATCAATTGCTTGACTGAGTGCCTGCATAACGTAGCGCTTGCCGTCTGGGTTAATGAGCTCGAAAATGCGGCGACCTTTATTCCACGCGAAGAACGATTTGCGATCAACGAATGACTCGAGGTACCCACCCATCTTCAACGCTTCAATCGGAATAGTCACTGACGCAATGAGTCGCATTGGTAGTCCTTGGAAATCTTCCATAACGAGTGGGTCTGGTTGTCCGTCTTTTCCAATGAGGTCAAGAGTCCAGTAGCGAGGGCCGTTTCTAATGCAGATTGTTGCGCCCTTCTCCTTAGCAATGGCGTCAGTGTCTACTGCATCCCAAGCGTCTTGTGGACAGTCGTTAATGAACTGTGTGCCCCATACTTCAGCGACGATTTCAGTTGGATTGACTGTTGCGAATAGAAATTCTCCGTAACGAACCAAGTACATGTTTTCCATGTGTAGATCTAGCTTTACGTCGGTCATGTTTTCCCCTTAAGAGTTACTGAATAGTAACCATTTTTTCGAACGCTAAGAGGCGAAGTATCTACGTATTTTTTATATGGTCATGCACAGCTTGGGTAAGCACATCAATTCGTCTTGTAAGTTCGGCAATTTCCTTCGCAACGGTAAGAGTTTCGTTATCAATTTGGTAGGTGTGCAGTGCTAATTCACTGCAATCTGGTCAGCTCTCTTAGCGGCAATTAAAAGGATTGCCCCTTGCATCGCGGCGAGACACGACAGCACAAGGTTGAGCAAGATAAAAGGATATGGGTCAAATCCGTGGTGACCGTTGTAAACCATCCAGATAGCGAGAAAGATAAGGGCACTAAAAACAAATGGCCAAGATCCCATTGAATTTCTCATTACATCCGCAGCGCGTTCACCCATCGAAAGCTGATCGCCACTTCGAACGTGTTTGTGATGTTTCCAATTACTCATAAGCACCATCCCTTTCTCTCAGTAAAGCAGAAAACCCTCTCCCGAAGGAGAGGGTTTTCTTATCGTTACTTTTAGTTAGTACTTAGCAATAAGGATGATCTGTGAAACTGCAAGCACCGCGAGCACAATGAACAAAATCGCACGTTGCATTCCAACTGGAGCTGACATTGTCTTCTTTGCATAGTTACTGTTTGGGTCCAGCAGCAAAGCATCTTGGTACAGCGCACCAATACCAACGAGTGCAGCGTCAAACTGCAACTCATTCCAAATGAAGTTGGTTGCAACCGAAATAATCAGCGCAGTCTTCATAAACGGGTGTGCATTGATGTCAGTAAAGAAGATAATGACGAAAATCACATTCAAGCTAATAATGTAGTTACGAGCATTTGATGAAACGTTGGTCATCAAATTAGACATTCGGGCGTTAATTAAGTCCATGATTACTGCCTTTCGTTAAGGGTTCGGTACATCGAAATAATTTTTACACTTGCATAAACGAAGTCAGCGGATACCATTAAATGCCTTTATTTGCTTGAGAATGCGAAAACCCCCCACCGTGAGGTGGGGGGTTTTCAAGAAATCCGGCGGCGACCTACTCTCCCAGGGGGGGACCCCCAAGTACCATCGGCGCAGATGGGCTTAACTTCTGTGTTCGGAATGGGAACAGGTGTGACTCCATCGCCAAAACCACCGGAAACTGTGCGCTTGCCT
>CAIKFN010000129.1 GCA_903826715.1 uncultured Actinomycetes bacterium | reverse complement strand
TGTCGAACTGCGCGACGTCGAATGTACGGTTCTGCTACCTGGTCCATGTTGATAGCTGACATCACACGAGTTGGACGGCCGTGACTTTCAATCGCGTCTTGCAGAGCAAGTGCGTTGATGACGGTGCCGAGCATTCCCATGAGGTCAGAGTTGGCACGGTTCATTCCAGCCATGGCACCAGTAGCGCCACGCCAAATGTTTCCGCCGCCGACAACCACAGCAAGTTCAAGTCCACCGCGAGCCATAGCACTCGAAATCTCGCGCGCTAAAAAGTCAACGGTCGATGCATCGATTGTCTCGTCACTCGCTTCAGAAGCGAGCGCCTCACCCGAGAGTTTCAGGACGAGTCGACGCATATATTTTCCTTTAGCTTCCGATTACAACCTGAGCATACGCAGTGATACTTGCGCTGCCGAGGAACTGCTGAATTGACTGCTTTTCGTCCTTAACGTACGACTGTTCAACCAAGACACGCTCTTTGAACCAGCCATTGAGGCGGCCTTCGATGATCTTTGGAAGAGCCGCGTCAGGCTTGCCTTCGTTACGAGAAATTTCTTCCACGGTCTTGCGCTCAGAGTCAATGTCAGCCTGTGGCACATCGTCACGGTTGAGGTACTGAGGCTTAGCGAATGCAATGTGTACAGCAACTTCGTGCGCAACTTCGTCACTGCCGTCTTTTACAACAACAGCAACCGCGTTAACTCCGCGACCTGACTGGAGGTGAATGTAGGTGTCGATTACTTCGCCGGCTTTTGCTTCGAGGCGGTAGACGCGACCAACTGAGATGTTTTCCTTCAGTGTCGTCAACAGGTTCTCGATACGGTCCTGGAATGAAGCAACTGCTCCCTCGCCGTCAGCACAAACAGCAGCTGCAATTTCGTCAACAATTGAAACAAACTGTTCAGACTTTGCAACGAAGTCAGTTTCGCAGCGCATTTCAACAATCGCAGCAACGTTGCCGTTACGCACTACTGAAACAGCGCCTTCGCCTGCCTCACGGTCTGCACGCTTTGCAGCAGATGCCAGTCCATTTACTCGCAACCACTTGGTTGCTTCTTCCATGTCGCCGTTAGTCGCCTCAAGCGCCTTCTTGGCATCCATCATTCCAACGCCGGTTGACTGGCGCAGTGTTTGTACGTCTTTAGCAGTGATAGCCACTGGGATCTCCTTAAATCTGAAAGTTAATTAATTAAGCGACTGGCTCAGCAGCGACTTCAACAGCCACTTCTGGAGTTGCTTCAACTGGTGCTTCAACAACAGCGGCAACTGGTGCAGCTGGTGCCTTTGTAACTGCAGGACGATTCGCACGGATGTAGCGACCTTCCGTTACAGCGTCAGCCATCAAACGGCATAGAAGACCTACACCGCGAATAGCGTCGTCGTTACCAGGAATTACGTAGTCAATGATGTCTGGGTCACAGTTAGTGTCCACAACAGCAACAACTGGAAGTCCGAGCTTGCGAGCTTCAGTAACCGCAATGTGTTCCTTCTTTGTGTCAATTACGAACACAGCGTTTGGAACCTTGTCGATTGTTGAGATACCACTCAAGTTTCGGTCGAGCTTTTCGAGTTCACGGGAGTGTCGAAGTGCTTCACGCTTTGGCATTCCTTCAAAGTCACCAGCACGTTGCATGGTGCGTAGTTCTTGAAGACGCTTCACGCGGCCTGAGACGGTTGAGAAGTTTGTAAGCATTCCACCGAGCCAGCGCTGGTTAACGAATGGCATGCCACACGCATTTGCGAAGTCCTCTACTGGCCCCTGGGTCTGCTTCTTGGTGCTCACGAAAAGAATTGTTCCGCCGTCAGCGACGAGGTCACGCACGAATGCGTAAGCAACTTCAATGCCGCTCAGGGTCTTACGAAGATCGATTAGGTAAATGCCGTTTCGCTCACCAAGGATGAAGCGACGCATTTTTGGGTTCCAACGACGGGTCTGGTGCCCGAAGTGCACGCCCGAGTCAAGTAGTTCCTGCAGAGTGACGAGTGCCACGATAATTTCCTTCCGTTCGGTTACTAGATCCAAGTGGTGCACCGCAGAACGGTGACCGTACGAAACCACAGGGATATTTCTCGTGCTTTCC
>CAIKFN010000128.1 GCA_903826715.1 uncultured Actinomycetes bacterium | reverse complement strand
TCCAACAACGAATGAAACAGTGGAGAGAATGCGCCGTGCACCAATCTCGATGCCCAAATCTTTAACAATGATCATTTAGCGGTCGAGCAAATTAGCGTTCGCGCGAAGCTCGTCGCGGAAGTTGGGGTGGGCGATTTCGCTAAGCGCATGGGCGCGTTCACGAATCGAAAGCCCCCGAAGGTCAGCAGCGCCGTATTCAGTGACAATTACGCCTGCGAGTTGACGTGGCGTTGTAACAACAGAGTACGGAAGCATTTCACCAATGATACGACTCTTTAGAACTCCCCCGACCATTGCGGTTGATTGTAAGCAAATAAGTGACGTGTGCTCTAGTGAAAGGCTCGTTCCTTCAACAAAGTCCTGATGTCCGCCAACGCCCGAATACTGTCGTGCACCAATGGTGTCAGCGAGTATCTGTCCGTGTAGATCAACTGAGAGTGCTGAGTTGATTGAAACCATTTTGTGGTTCTTTGCAATGACGTGTGGGTCATTGGTGTAAAAAACAGGAGCAACCCCAATGGTGTCATTGTCATTTATAAAGTCGTACATTGCCTGACTTCCTGCGGCGAATGTGATTACTGACTTACCTTTATTAATTGACTTGCGTGCATTTGTAACTTTGCCTGAAACAATAAGTTCCATCAGTCCATCGGTAAACATTTCAGAGTGGACTCCGTAGTCGCCACCGCTGCCCCTAACGAGTGCTTGGGCTACGAGGTTGGGAACTGAACCAATACCTGTTTGCAGCGTGCTGCCGTCAGCAACGAATTTTGCAGCATGCTCCGCTATTTTCTCGTCTTCTGGAGTTCCTGGATCATTCGGGAAAATTGGAGGGTGTTCATCAGATACAACAATCACGTCGATGTCATCAACTGATATGTCATTAGAGAATCCATCAAGCGCGATTGTTCTTGGATAATGCGGTGAACACTCAACAATAAGTAGTCGATTTGGATCTCTTCCCGCAGCGAGAAATTCTTCGTGGTGTGCTCCGTTATAAAGCGAGAGGTTTACTCGACCATTTTTGTCAGGCATTGTGCCAATCACCATCATCACACGAGGGTTCAAGTGTTGAATCAGTAGGTTGTAGTGGCGAAAAAATGATGGGATGAACTGGACGTCTCCACCGTTAGCTAAATAACTTCGTTCCCCTCCACCGTAGAAACTTGCACGCAGATGCACACCTGGGTGTGTGAAAAGTTCGTAATTTCCAAGTGTAAGACCACTGCTTACTGTGAGATCTTCCCAGTCGGTTCGCTTCGACATTTCCTTTAGGAGACCAGTAGGAGTTGCGGTTATTAGCCCAAGTCCCAAGGTGTCTTTGGTGCGTACAAGTGCAACTGCTTCTTGTGCGCTTAATTCACGTGCCCCCATTTCGTTATTCTGCCACCAAATGGAACTTGTGGCACGATGGGTTAATGAATTCCTCATTTTTTATTGACATTTGGAGTGACGTCGTTTGCCCGTTTTGCTACCTAGGCACACGGCAACTCCAAGCAGCGTTAAGTGAGTTTGAACACGCAGATCAGGTTGTTATTCGCCACCGTGCATTTGAGCTTGATTCACGGTCTCATAGCAACTACGACCTAACTCTCGCAGAGTTGCTGTCAAAGAAATACGGGATGAGCATTGAAGAGGCTATTGCAAGCAACCTACGTCTAAGCAATGAGGCAGCAAAGCTTGGAATGAAATGGGCACTCGATAAAGCGAGACCAGGAAATACGTTTAGCGCTCACCGGCTTATCGCACTTAGTGCCAGCCAAGGATTAGCTCACGAGATGAGCGAACGACTTTTTGAAGCATATTTCTGCAACGGTGAAATAATCAGCGACCAAACAACACTGACCAACATTGCACAGAGTGTTGGCGTGCAGGGGTCAGAAGATCTGTGGAATAACTCAATGTTTGAAGAAGAGGTTCGCGCCGACGAAGAGATGGCGCTAGAACTTGGCATCACCGGCGTCCCCTCCCTTGTTCTTGATAACAAGTTCATGGTTGTTGGAGCCCAGGGATCTGAACAGATTCTTAATGTTTTGCGCCGTGCCTGGGCACGGCGTGAAGAGTCTTAGACCTCTTCTACGTCGGCCGGCACAACAGCAGCAGTAGCAACGGTGTGACCTTCGTCGAGGTTCATAACTCGAACTCCGGTGGCGTCGCGACCTTGTGATGAAACTTCACGTACTGGTGTACGAATAAGTACTCCACCACTT
>CAIKFN010000127.1 GCA_903826715.1 uncultured Actinomycetes bacterium | reverse complement strand
GACCTTGGTCTTTCTTGTCACCAAATACCCAGGACCCTCCGTGAAAATAAATCATCACGGGGGCGCTAGACGGCGTTGTTGACGTGCGCCATACGTCAAGAACATTTCGTTCGTTATCTCCGTAGTGAATATTCTTCGTGATTTGAATGTCGCGAGCGTGAAATGGAATTTGAAGTGCGGTTCGCCACCACGACCCGTAGGCGTCGTCACGTGGACTTGTGGTTGTAAGTGGCACGGCACTATTGAGCATTGATTTTCGAACAATGCGGCGAGAATAAAAGAGCGTCACTAACAGCAGTGAGTTTTCAGTAATGACAATGAGTGCCCCAACCCCGACCAACATGCTTAGCCAGTGGGTCTTTGGCCAACCCCACCACCAGAGCAGACCAAGGAGTCCCGTCTGAAGAAGAATTGATTGAAAGGGCAGTTCTCCCGCGGCCCAGCCAACGGGCCACGCTATGGCTGCAAAGAGGCCCTTGCGTCCTGGTCGTAGTGCCGTTGCGGCACTGATGATTAGCCAGATGCTGAGGGCGCCAACGAAGTAAGCCATGACCAAACCCTACCGGTAAGAAGACATAATTTTTTCGGTACGCTTTATCTATGGCACTTCCATCATCTTTAGAAAAGCTCAAGGGCACCGTAGGCGTTTGGACGGTTACTCACGAAAGCTTGGCACCACAACGAAGTGGTGAAATAGCCCAAGAACTCGAAGAGCTCGGATACTCCGCCATGTGGATTCCCGAGGCCTACAGCCGTGAAGCCTTCACCAGTAGTCACTTTCTTCTTCAAGCAACTTCCACGATCGTGGTCGCTACTGGAATTGCCAATATCTGGGCTCGTGACGCAGTAACTGCAGCAAGCGCAGCAAAGTCACTTAACGCTGCATTTAGTGACCGCTTTGTCTTAGGGCTCGGTGTCAGTCACCAACCTATTGTGCAAAAACTCAGGAAGCACGACTACGTTTCTCCTCTCACCCAGATGAAGTCATTCCTAGAGGGACTGAGCGAAGCACCGATGTTCGCAATTGAAGGGAACCAAGAATTCGCACGCGTTATTGCGGCCCTTGGTCCAAAGATGCTCGAACTCGGCAAAACTCTGGCCCACGGTGTTCACCCCTACCTCGTGACCCCTGAGCACACCGCAGTAGCCAGAGCTACCGTAGGGACACAGTTCGTGGGGGTCGAACAGGCTGTGGTTCTAGGTCAGTCGCGTGAAGTCTTCTTACAACGTGCCCACGCATACTTAGAGATCTACACCGGACTACCTAATTACCGAAACAATTGGCTGCGACTTGGCTTTAGCGAAGAAGACTTCGTTAAAGGAGGCTCAGAGCGACTCTGTGACGCCATGGTTGTCCATGGTGATGAGCAGAAGATTCTCGACAACATCAACGCTCACCGCAGTGCCGGAGCAGATCACGTCTGTATTCAAGTACTCGGTGAGGACTTAAGCACCCCACCGCTCGAAGACTGGCGCCACCTCGCCCCAGCACTACGTTAATGGGCCACATTCAAATCTCAATTGACCTGCTGGTTTCTCCGGCGAAGGTCTGGGAGGAAATGCGCCATATAGATAGACACGTCAACTGGATGAACGACGCAGTATCTATTACCTTCCTCTCAGCGACCAGCGAAGGTATCGGGACCAGTTTTCGCTGCCTGACTAAGGTCGGTCCTCTAAAGACACAAGACGTCATGACCATTACCCACTGGGAAGAAGAAAAGACCATGGGCGTTGAACACGTTGGTCTCATTAAAGGTCGTGGAATCTTCTCGATCACAGGTCATGGAGACGAGTCAACAATCACTTGGAGAGAAGAGCTCACTTTTCCCTGGTGGGCGCTTGGACCAGTTGGTTCATTCTTTGCCGCACCAATTCTTACGTTGATCTGGAAGAAAAACTTAAAAAACCTCAAGGCAATTGTTGAAGTCCGTTAGATATCTGGCTGGTCGTGAGGGCCAAAGATCACTACTTCATCTTGCGATGTAGCTCGACTTCGAAACATTCGAATAATTGTTGAGACAACAATAAGGACCATGAACTCAGCGCCTCCAATTACTACCCACCCGAAGGTGATAAGGAATAATCCCTTAAAGAGACCCACGACAAAGCCGTCGTGGATCATTGCTGCAATCCACAGTGGCGGCCACGCAAATGCCCAGCTCACCAAAGGGGCTATAAACACTGACCCACCACGGCGTTGCCACCCGAGATACATACCTAAGAAAATGGTCGCCAACGAGGCCGTCTCTATGAAACCGGTGCGACCAGCAGTGTGCGCCTGAATACAGAACAATGAAACCGCAACAATTAGAGCCCACAGCGTCATAGGTCCTGAGACTTTGCCCTTCGACCTTTGCTGCACTTGGAAAACAATATTGCTCATATCTCAAACTTAGCTCAAAGCAAACTTATGGTTTTAGTACTCACAGTAATCATTGTTATAGCAAATTCAACTCGCTATACCTTCACTACTGGTACGAGTGTCCAATAAATTTAGAAATAAAAAGTGTTATAGCAAAAAAAATAATGAGTAAAATGTTAGAACTAAATATTTTGAGAGTAGCAATGCAACCGCGTTCAGCAGAAAACAAGCAACGAGTGCTCCAAGATGCTATGCGACTAATTTCTGATAAACCAGATTCTGAACTTAGAATCGCCGACATCTATGAGCGAACAGGCTTAAGTTCGTCAGTGATTTATAGTTATTTCCGCTCACGTGATGGGTTGATTGATGCCGCCTACATCGAGCTCAGCAAAGAAATGTCGAAAGCAACTGAGCTAAATCTTGCGGCCATCTTCAATCCATCGAAAAAACCAGATGATGTTTCAGAGTTATTTGCGTTGCTATCTGCTGACCCCAAGTTCCAGCAAGAATGGCAGCAAAACAGAGCTATTCGACTTCGAATAGCTGCTCGTGCCATGTCTTCAAGCAGATTTATGCATAAATATAAGCCAATTGCCAAGGGGCACCTCGAAAAGTTAGAGCAGCAGATCGAATTCTTGCAATCAAAAAACTTCGTCAATAGGAAATTTTCCCCAGAACAGGCCGCCCACGTATTTGAAGGCTTCTTAATGGCTTTAACCGTTAAAGAGGGAATAAGCGGCGAGGCTGACTACTTGAGTTGGTTTTCGACTATGAGTGAACTTTTTGGTAATAAATAACAAACAAATTCGATTGTTGTTATTTTTGAAATAGCGATACGCTTATGCGGTGACTAAAGGTGTGATTGCCCTTCTGGGCTCAGGTGAGACTGCCCCGGGGATGACCCGTGTGCACCGCGAACTGCTCAGTCGACTCGAAAATCCAATTGCCATAAATCTAGACACCAGTTACGGCTTCCAAGAAAACGTTGCTGAGATGACGAAGAAGCTCACTGATTACTTCTCCACTTCTTTATCGCTAGTGATGAAACCACTCAGTTTCACCTCTTTTGCTGGTGCCAGCGTGGTGGAGCGAGAACTCTTTAAAAGTGAAGTTCGTGCAGCAAACTATGTCTTTTCTGGTCCTGGTAGCCCCAGTTATGCACTTGAGCAGTGGCAGCAAGTTGGTCTTGTTGATGACCTAAGAGCTGTTCTTCAAAATAATGGAACCGTGATTTTCT
>CAIKFN010000126.1 GCA_903826715.1 uncultured Actinomycetes bacterium | reverse complement strand
CTCAGGTGTTGTTCCACAGCATCCACCAACAACTTGGAGTCCGTATTCAGAAACAAACTTTGAAAGGTGTTCAGCGAGTTGATCTGGCGTTAGGTCGTAGTGCATCTTGCCGTCAACAACGCTTGGAAGTCCCGCGTTAGGAAGACAACTAATTGGCATTGGTGCAGATTCAGAGAGCGTGCGAAGTGGTTCGTACATTTCAACTGGACCAGTGGCGCAGTTAAGTCCAATGATGTCAATACCGAGTGGCGACAGTGCAGTGATCGCGGCATTTATTTCTGTTCCAGGAAGCATGCGACCAGTGAGTTCAATTGTCACTTGCGTCTGAATTGGAACAATGCGTCCGTGACGAGCCATTGCACGGTGACACGCAGCGATTGCAGCTTTTCCAGAAAGAAGGTCAAACATTGTTTCTACGAGCAGAACGTCAACGCCACCTTCTAGGAGTGCGTAGGCAAGCTCTTCGTAGCTCTCTGAAAGAGCGTCGTAGGTGATTTGTCCAAGTGTTGGGAACTTTGTTCCCGGTCCAATTGATCCACTTACGAATTTTCTGTCACCAGGACTTGAATACTCGTCAGCGATCTTTCGAGCAATTTGTGCAGAGGCGAGCGCGAGCTCGTGTGCTCGCTCAGGAATTCCATATTCAGCAAGGACAACTCCGAATGATCCAAACGAGTTTGTTTCAATTACGTCAACGCCAACGTCGAAGAAAGAACGGTGTAGTCGTTCGATTGACTCGGGCTTAGTGACACAAAGTATTTCGTTGCAGCCTTCAAATTTCTCGCCTCCGAAGTCAGCCGCGGTCAGTTCTTGAATCTGGAGGTTTGTGCCGGTGGCGCCGTCATAAACAAGGACTTTTTTCGCGAGGGCGTCCAGGTAGGGGTCGTTCGCGGCCGGACGGGCAAAAGGTGGGCGGATATTGGACGACATTGCTTAATAAGGCTACTAGTCAACAAAGGAATCACTACGCTGGCACTGTGAAGATCTATACACGTGGTGGCGATGACGGAACAACGGGCTTGTACTTTGGGGGCCGTACTGAGAAAACTTCAGACCCTATTGAAGTGAATGGCGCTGTTGATGAGGCCCAGGCAATGCTTGGAATGGCCAGAGCACTTACTGATCCGGGCTCGCGCCTCAATGAACTTCTCATTACTCTTGAGCGTCACCTCTGGGTGCTGATGGCAGAAGTCGCCACGCTTCCTGAGAACCGTCACAAGCTCACTGCAGATAAGACTCTTGTCACAATCGAGATGATTGAAATGCTCGAGAGTCAAATAGACGCACTCTCAGATGAAATTGAAATGCCAACAGAGTTTGTTGTTCCAGGTGAGAATCAACTTTCTGCTGCACTCGATGTTGCTCGCACCGTCATTCGCCGCGCGGAGCGCATTGCCGTTGGTTATCCAATCGAAAACTCACTTGTTGTCCCGTACCTAAATCGCCAGAGCGACCTCGCATGGACAATGGCACGCTGGGCAGAAGGACCAAACCACCGCACTGCCCGAGTCCACCAGTAACTAAGGCTGTACTCGTCTAACTCGATCACTTCGAGACGGAACATCGCGCTGGAGTGACTTTGAAGCAACATCGTTGCCATCGCCGCGTCCAATGAGGATTGTTGCGAATAGTTCTTCATCCTTAACGCCAGCCCACGAAAGAACGGCAGCATCATTTCTGAAGTTCCCCCAGATTGTTGCTTGCAGTCCTGCTTCTTCAACAAGAAGGAGCAGCGCCATTGCTGCCATTGCAGCGTCAGTGTGCCAGTAGGGAATTGGCCACGCATCTTTTTCACTAAGACCTGACTTTGCCTTATCATCTTCTGCGTAACGAGCAATGTAATCATTTGGTCGTGACGTGATGATCACCACTGCGCCACACCTCATGAGTGCTTCAGAGCGCTTCGATGATTCACGCCATTCTTTATCGGTCGCGACTTCAAAATATGATGCAACGTGTTCTTTAGAAACGATGTAGATGCGAACACCGGCGCTATTGCCAGCGGTAGGGCTCCAAAGTGCGTTTTCACAGACCTTGTCAAGCCATTTTTCATCAACTGCCGAGCCGTCAAAAGATCGCACCATTCTGCGCTGGCTAAGGAGTTTCGATAAGTCCACCGTTAAGGTCTAGCAACTCGCGAGGACACGATTGTTGACCTATCAGGTAGGATTTAAGAACTATGGCAACTCCAAGAGACCTTCTAAACGCGGCAAAGGCTGAGATTACTGAGATTGAACCTCAGGAAGTCGCTAAACGCCTGGACTACTACACGCTTCTCGACGTTCGCGAACCTGAAGAATATGAACAGGGTGCCGTCCCTGGAGCAGTGCACGTAGCTCGAGGACAACTCGAATTCTCAGTCGAAGGACAGCTCACCAACAAGAACGCGCCAATTGCTGTGTACTGCGCCGGTGGTGTTCGCTCAGCATTCGCAGCCAAGACTCTTCAAGACCTCGGTTACTCCGACGTTGTTTCAGTAATTGGTGGATTCAACAGGTGGAAAGACGATGGACTCGTCTGGAAGACACCTCGCACCATGAACTCAGATCAGCGCAACCGTTACCAGCGCCACCTTCTTCTTCCTGAAGTTGGAGAAAAGGGTCAACAGAAGTTGTTCGACGCAAAGGTATTAATGCTCGGTGCTGGTGGACTTGGTTCTCCTGCAGCGCTCTACCTTGCAGCAGCAGGTGTTGGAACAATCGGCATCATTGACATGGACGTTGTTGACGCTTCAAACATTCAGCGTCAAATTCTTCATAACCACGACCGTGTTGGTATGAGAAAAGTTGATAGTGCTCGTATGACACTTGAAGCGCTTAACCCTGACCTCGTAGTTAAGACCTACGACACTCGTCTAAACGCTGAGAACATCCTTGACATAATTGATGGTTACGACGTCATTGTTGATGGAACAGACAACTTTCCTACGCGCTACCTCGTCAATGATGCTGCACTTCTTAAGAAGATTCCTGTTGTGCACGGTTCAATCTTCCGCTTCGAAGGTCAAGCAACAATCTTTGCTCCCTACGTTGGCCCTTGCTATCGCTGCATGATTCCTGAACCACCTCCAGCCGAGCTTGCACCAAGCTGTGCTGAAGCAGGAGTGCTTGGAGTACTTCCAGGCATCATTGGTTCGATTCAAGCAATTGAAACAATCAAGTTGATTCTCGACCTCGGCGAACCACTTATTGGGCGTCTCTTGTCGTATGACTCACTCGACCAGAGCTTTCGTACATTCAAGGTTCGTCGTGACCCGCAGTGCCCAGCATGTGGCGAAAATGCAGGACCGATCATCATTGCTGAATATGATGATCTCTGCATGCCTCACGCCACTGTTCCGGCATAAATCACATGAAGGCCAACTGGTTTAAGGGAATTCTCAGTGGGTTAATTGCCATTGCAGCAATTCTTTTTCGTAGCCAAGTTGCGCACCACGTAAAGGTTTTATCGAACAACATTCACATTGTTGGCTGGGTTTCAGCGCTGGTAGTGCTCACAACTGGAATTGTGTGTGCACGAAACCTTGGAGCTGCGATTGGCGAACTCGTTACAAATCGTAAGTTCTGGTCCGCTGGAGCAGGAGTTCGAATTGTTATTACTGGATTCGGTTACGTAATTGTGCTCATTAGTGCACTGTCACTCGTGGGCATCTCACTTGGTCGCCTACTCGTCAGCGTTGGTCTACTTGGTGTGATACTCGGTATCGCAGCTCAGCAGAGCCTCGGTAACTTCTTTGCAGCCCTCGTGCTGCTCGTTGCGCACCCCTACAGTGTTGGTGATTTTGTTGAGATTCGTTCTGGCGGGATTGGAACACTTAAGGCCAAGATTTTGGAAACCGGACTTACCTACGTGACCATTCAAACCGATGAAGGAATTTTAAAAATTCCTAATTCAGTCATGCTCTCTGCCGCAATTGGCAAGCCCAACGAATCTTGAAGTTGCTAAATAACCTTTAGAACAATTGTTCCAGCAAATTTGTCGTGCAATGTTTGGTTCTGCTTATCAAAAAGCGGCAACAGATAATCTGCTGCAATCAGTATCGCAAGCGGGAACAAAATGAATGAAGCAACAATTCCGAGTGCTTGGCAAAGTGCGAATGGCAACCAACGTCTAAATGCTTGCTGTCGAGTTGGAACAACGCCTGTAATTGCATCAACGACACGAGTCTTTGCCACACGGTTTCCAATCGTCTGACCTTCTTTTGTAGAAAGCATTCGTGTGAAGTACATTCCCTGGAATACCAGGATGGTGATCGCCCCTATGTAGTTACCAGCAAACGTTGTAGCTCCAACGCCTACAAGAATTGATGGAAGTAGTAAAACTACGTTGTCGACAAAAGTTGCTCCGGCGCGTTGGCCCCATGTTGCTAACTCGGTCGGTAGTGCTGCTTTTTCGGCAGCGAGCGTCGCAGATGTTGCTTGTCCACACACCGAGCAGTGCGTGCCATCAACTTGTGATCCACAGTGAGTGCAGTACATAACCACTATCTTTGCCTAGTTACGAGGAGTGGATGACTTAGTCCTGGTCAGGGTTATTTTCTAGCATTGTTATAAGTACTTCCAGAACGCCTAATCTTTATACCCATGGCCAACAACAAGCGCACTACAGATTCTGGAATCGAAATTAACCCGATCTACACCGAAAGCGACCTGAGTGGTTTTGATGCCGCATCCAAGCTCGGCGCACCTGGATCGTTTCCGTACACCCGAGGTGTTCAGGAATCAATGTACCGAGGTCGTCTTTGGACCATGCGTCAGTACGCGGGATTTGGAACTGCTGAAGCGACTAATGAACGATTCAAGTTTCTTCTTGGTGCTGGACAGACTGGCCTCTCTTGTGCATTCGACCTTCCGACGCAGATGGGATACGACGCAGATCACATTCGCTCCGAAGGTGAAGTTGGAAAAGTAGGAGTTGCCATCTCGTCACTTGATGACATGCGACTTCTTCTTGCTGGACTGCCACTTGACGAAGTGACAACTTCAATGACTATTAACTCAACAGCATCAACGCTGTTGTTGTTCTACCAGCTCGTTGCTGAAGAACAGGGTGTGAGCGGGGACAAACTTCGCGGAACAATTCAGAATGACATTTTGAAGGAATACGTTGCGCGTGGAACTTACATCTACCCACCACGCCCTTCAATGCGACTTATCGTCGACACCTTTAGCTACTGCGCAAAGGAAATGCCTAACTGGAACACGATTTCAATTTCTGGATATCACATTCGTGAAGCTGGATCTACTGCAGTGCAAGAGATTGCCTTCACCCTGGCTAACGGGATTGCTTACGTAGAAGCAGCAATGGCTGCTGGACTCGCAATTGATGACTTTGCACCACGACTCAGCTTCTTCTTTAACGCTCATAACAACATGTTTGAAGAAATTGCTAAGTATCGTGCCGCTCGTCGTTTATGGGCAAATATCATGCGTGAACGATTCGGAGCGAAGGACCCTAAGTCCATGATGCTTCGTTTCCACACACAGACCGGCGGATCAACACTGACTGCGCAGCAACCACTCAACAACGTGGTTCGCGTTACCGTGCAGGCAATGGCAGCAGCACTCGGTGGAACACAGTCACTGCACACCAATGGTTTCGACGAAGCTCTTGGTCTTCCAACTGAACACGCCGCAAAGCTTGCCCTTCGTACCCAGCAGATCCTCGGTTACGAGTCAGGCATTGCCGACACCGTTGACCCACTTGCTGGTTCGTACTTTGTTGAGTCAATGACTGATGAAGTTGAGAAACTCGCTTCTGCGTACATCAAGACCATTGATGACATGGGTGGGGCAGTGGCCGCAATTGAAGCCAACTACATGCAAGACGAGATTGAATCTGCAGCGTATGAATTCGCACGCAATGTCGACAAGGGTGACAACGTTGTTGTAGGCGTTAACAAGTTTGCGGAAGTAGAAACTACGAAGAATGATGTCTTCCCAGTTGACAAGAAGCAACAAGAAGATCAGGTCACTCGTGTTAAGGCCCTAAAGACTAAGCGTGACAATGACGCAGTGGAGGCAGCGCTTGATGACGTGGCAGCAGCTGCTCGTGGAACGCAGAACTTGCTCTATCCAATGAAGATTGCACTTTCTCGCATGGCAACGCTTGGTGAAGTTGCAGATGTTCTACGAGCTGAATTTGGGACTTACCAGCCCCACTAATCAGTAAGCGGCTCTGAGAAGTGCGTTACGAAGAAATCCACACCGACTTTTCCGGTGTAATGAGGATGCGTTAGAGCACGCCACTGTTGATACAGATCAGTGTTTCGAAATTCATTGTGTGCTTCGACTGAATCCCATGTAACAAGCAATAAGTGCTTCGTTGGATCTTCAATCTCACGTCGAACTTCTGCTCCACGACATCCAGGTGCTGAGCGAATAATTGGAAGGGCGGTTTTTAAATCCTCTGCGAATGCTTCTTCCTCGCCAGGAGTAACCGGAAGAACAGCGTGCTCGAGAACCATTACTTCTTCAGCAGCTTTGTTCGTAGCGCCGCATCTTCAGCAACTGCAATAGCGGTGTGGGCAAGTGCCACTGCGCCATCGATAACAGCCTGGTCTGCTTCCTTGGTGATGCAGGCTGCAGTGAACTCAGGTTGGTGATTCACTGCTCCGTGAGTCGGAATCGCAATCAGTGGGTGAATTGACGGCACAACGAGTGAAACATTCGCCATGTCTGTTGACAGCGTTGGCCGTGGCGTTCCTGCGTCATCAATTTCAAATGTTCGACCAAGTGATTCAGCAGCGGTACGGTAGTGGCTCAAGATCTCAACACTTGTTTCCATGTGTGAAAACTGGCTTCCGTTTTCTTCAATTCGAAGCTTGGCTCCTGTGGCGAGAGCACCGGCTTCAAAGCAGGCATCCACGCGCTTACGAAGTGCCCCAAGGCGCTCTGAAGTAACTGAACGAGCCATGAAACGACCCAGTGCGTGGCTCGGGATGATGTTGGCGGCGGAACCGCTTTCAACAACAATGCCGTGGACTTGGTCGCCAGGGTGGAGCTGTTGGCGAAGTAGGCCAAGGGCAACTTGAGAAATAGTCATTGCATCAAGCGCATTGATGCCTTCGAATGGAGCAGCAGAAGCATGTGCTTCTTTTCCGGTGAATGTCACATCAAAGTGGTCAACCGCGAGGCACTGAGCATCAAGACGCTCAGTAGGCCAAGGGTGCACCATCATTGCGACGTGGGCGTTCTTAAATTCACCAGCGTTAATGAGGTCAATTTTTCCGCCGCCACCTTCTTCTGAAGGGGTGCCAAGAAGAGTGACCGTAAGGCCGAGTTCGTCAGCTACGGCACCGAGTCCAATTGCAGCACCAAGCGAAGACGCAGCAATGATGTTGTGACCGCAAGCATGTCCAACGTCGGGGAGTGCGTCATATTCGGCACAGAAAACAATGTTCAGCTCGCCAGATCCTTTAGTGGCGCGAAATGCAGTTGCAAGACCGGCAATACCCGTTTCGACATTGAAGCCGGCGGTCTTTGCAGCACTGGCAACTGCGTCAGCGCTCTTGAACTCTTCGTAGCCAAGTTCTGGATTCTTGTGAATGAAATGGCTGAGCTCAACTAGTGCGTTTGAAGCACTTTTAATTGCTCCGGATGCAGTGTCGCGAGAGGTCATTCGATAATGGCAACAACGTCGCCAGCGCCGACTGAGTCACCAGGCTTTACCTTGATGGACTTAACAACACCAGCTTTTTCAGCGTTGACGTTATTTTCCATCTTCATAGCTTCGAGGATCACAATGGCTTGTCCGACTTCAACAGTGTCACCTTCGGCGACCGAAACCTTGACGATTGTCCCCTGCATGGCAACAGTTACTTTTCCAGATCCACTTCCAATTGCACCGGTGTGGTGCTGGCGGCGAGGCTTGGCTGCAGTTGAATGCGCCTTCGGAAGACCGTCGTCACCGTTCTCTTCGACCCAGATAGAGACATTGACTCGACGTCCGTTCACTTCAGCAGTGACGTCCTTTCGAACCTTGCCATCAACAGGTGCAGATCCACCAGTAGCGGACACAACGAGGTTGGTGAAGTCGAGAGTTTCTTCTACCCACTTCGTTGAGTGGGTTCCATTTACGAAGTCTTCGCTCTCAAGGATGATCGTGTCAGCAGGAAGCGTTGTGGCAACTCCTTCAATGACGGTCTCTTCAATAGCTCGAAGCATGCGACGACGAGCTTTTTCACGAGTTGGTGCCCAGACAATGAGCTTTCCAATCAAGTTGTCGTAGTACTGCGACACAGTGTCACCAGCTGCGTATCCAGCATCGAGGCGTACTCCTGGTCCAGATGGCTGATCAAAACGGGTGAGTGTTCCAGGTGAAGGAACAAACTTTCCACCAGATGGATCTTCTGCGTTGATGCGAACTTCAATGGAGTGACCATTGCGCTCGATGCTGTCTTGGGTGAGCTCT
>CAIKFN010000125.1 GCA_903826715.1 uncultured Actinomycetes bacterium | reverse complement strand
AGTTCTTCGGAGTAAAGCCAGACATCTGGTGCTTCGGAAAGATTATTGGTGGAGGACTTCCAGTTGGAGCGTTCGGTGCATCTAAGGAAATCCTTAGTGTGCTTGCGCCTAATGGACCGGTCTACCAAGCAGGAACGCTCAGTGGCAATCCACTCGCAATGAGCGCTGGAGCCACGGTGCTCGACCTTGTTTCCGCCAGTGACATTGCAGCGTTGTCAAAAACTGTTGCTGCATTTGCTGCAGATCTGAACGCTGCAATTACTGCAGGAGGACTGTTCGCACAGACTCCAGTGCAGGGACCACTGATGGGTCTCTATGTTTCAAAGACTGCCTTTGATGCACCAAAGAATATTGCGCAAGCAAACGTCATCTGTGGCAACGGACTTTATGGAAAGTTCTTTCACGAGATGCTTACCCGTGGGGTTGCCATGGCACCAGGCGCCTACGAGATTATGTTTGTTTCCCTTGCGCACAGCAGCGAAGACCTCGGCCGCACATGTGAGATTGCTCGCGAAGCCGCAAGCGCTGTTGCTAACTCTTAGCTAGGAACTACAAGAACGCGACCACGAGTCGCACCCTTAGCAACTGCCCCGAGTGCCTCAGGCAACTCTTCAAGTGTCGCCACACGGTCAATTAGATCAGAAACATCAAGGTTGGCTTCTGAAATGAGCTTCCATGCTGCAGCACGTGTCTGCGGCGTTGCTTCCACTGAGTCGATTCCAATCAAGGCAACATTTCGTGTGATGAACGGATAAACAGTTGCAGGAATGTCCATGCCTCCGAGGAGTCCACTAGCAGCAACAGCCGCTCCGTATTTAAGGCTGCGAAGAATGTTTGCGAGTGTTGCACCACCAACGCAGTCAATTGCGCCGTCCCATTGTTCTGAGCCAAGCACGCGATCAATCTTGTCGGTCACTTCGTCACGCCCAATGATGCGTACGGCTCCCTGGTCAAGGAGCCACTGCGATTCCTGTGGTGAGCCAGTTGATGCAACTGGCTTGTATCCTCGTTTTGCGAGCAGAGTAACTGCAACTGATCCAACTCCACCAGTTGCTCCCGTGACGAGTACTTCTCCGCCAAGCTTTAGTCCGTGGTTCTCGAGGGCGAGGATTGACTGCGCAGCAGTTAGCCCAGCAGTTCCTAGAACTTGTGAGTCCTTCGTTGAGATGTTGCTTGGCAAGATTGTTACGAGACGAGAAGGAGCGTAAATGAACTCTGCGAACCCACCATCGCGAGAAACTCCAATGCCATCACCGTGAACTTCGACCTTGGAGCCAACTGGGAAATTCGGGTCAGAAGATTCAACAACTTCACCAGCGGCGTCGACGCCACCAATGAGTCTCGGTGCACGACGAACACGGCTCTTAGGTGCTGCGACCATCGTGTCTTTGAAGTTGATTGAGGAGTACTCAACTTTGATCTTGAGGTCACTCTGATCTACAGGCTCTGTACTGGTGTCCGTCACCTTGGCATCGAAGTCTGACTCATTTTCTGAAATTAAAAAGGCTCGCATAAGAAAATTGTATCTGACTTAGTAATACGATTAGGTCGTGACATACATCTCGCTTAATCGGCATTCGACTTGGACTTACATAAGTAGAGGTAAGAAAAAGCCATCTCTAGTTCTGCTTCATGGCGGCATGAGTAGCAGCGGTAGCTTGCTTAAGAATCTCGCACCTCATTTTGACAAAAAGTATCGTGTAGCTGCCTTTGACCGCAGGGGACACGGGCGCACCGCAGATACCGACGCTCCGTTTCACTATGAAGAAATGGCTGATGAAACAATTGCATTTTTAGAGCATCTTGGGGGCAAGCACTATCTTGTTGGACACTCAGATGGAGGGAACGTTGCACTCATTGTTGCCATGCGTCGCCCAGATTTACTTAAGCGCGTAGTTCTTGTCGGAGCTAACTATCACTACAACGGTCTTCGTCCAATGCCGATGTTCCATCTTGAAGGTGAACAGTTTGAAGAATGGGCCACTAAGTACGGCGAGCTTTCACCGAGTGGCAAAGAACACGCTCGTGAAGTGATCACTAAGACGCTTCACATGTTTGACACTGAACCCGCATTTAGCGTTCAAGAACTCGCGAAGATTTCAGTTCCAATGCTTGTTATGGCGGGAGATGACGACCTCATGGAACTGAACCACACCACATCAATGTACGAAGCAGTCCCCGGGGCGCAGCTCGCAATTGTTCCTGGAACCTCTCACGCAGTCTTAAAAGAGAAGACCAAGTTGTCTTCAAAACTTATTCGCAACTTCTTTGAAGATCAGTATCCACCAGTTACATACCAGCCGAGTAGGCGAGCACAGTAGTTATTCATCAGTTTTTGCCTTACGCAAACTAGGATTTATGTATGCAACTTTCCACTGAGCGGGTTATTCGTCCCGTCACTTCTTGGTGGGTATCTCTTAGTCCCGTTGTATCTGATGGCTTCCTCTACTTTGGCGCTGGAGCATTTGCGCTGCTCATTGGACTCACCTCCAATGAACCGGCTCAGTGTCACTGGGGCTACATATCGTTTGCCAGCTACTTCGCCGCCTCCTTGTTTCTGTTTGTGGGTGGTAGAACTCAGATGGCAAGTTCATTTTCGCTCAGAAAAATTGTTCTAATTCTTTTAGTACTCGGCGTTGTTGTCGTTCCGCTCGGTCTTGAGACTCATTGGCGTCAAAATAATGGCGGACATGGCTACGCACAGCCAGAAGTATCAGTCATTGAGCGTTCGGCGAACAATGTTGTTAAGGGCACTGACCCCTACACAACTGACGTGAAGAATGGCAAAGTTCTTAACAGCATTAAGGGGCTTCCGACATATGAATCCTTCTTTCCTTACTTCCCACTGATGAGCGTTTTTGGCTTACCTGACGCAATTACTCACCGAGGCTTCGGTCTCACTGATGCTCGAATTGTTATGTCTGTGCTCACCATTGCAATTGGATTGCTTGCATTAAGGCTCTTCAGAACAAAGAAAGAAAAGAAAATTCGACTTGCACAAGTACTCTTTGCTCTACCAACTGGTGCATTATTTCTGGCAACGGGTGGAGACGACATGCCAATACTTGCGCTAATGCTCCTAAGTCTGGTTGCTCTACAGCGAAAACAGATCTACGTCTCTGCCGTCAGCATTGGAATCGCATCAGCAATGAAACTCACGGCGTGGCCAATGGCACTCGGATCACTACTTGCACTTAGAGGTGAAGCATTCAAGGGTAAGTGGAAACAGTTTGTGATTGTCGTTTGCGCCATTGTTACTGTCGCAATTGTTCCTTTTGCCCTTAAGGCCCCGCACGCATTCTTTGCCAACGTTTTTGAATTTCCGCTCGGACTGTCCCACGTCACTTCACCGGCTGCGAGTGCGCTGCCGGGTCATATTCTCGCTTCTTGGTGGCATCCTTTTAAGCACATTCTTCCGGCGGGCACACTACTAATTGGCGGTTACTTTATGGCCAAGTATTTCAAGACCCACTGGCCACTGACCCTTGCGAAGATGCTTTCTCTATTGAGTGTCTGTTTCTTCGTGCTCATGTGTGTTTCATCGGCGACCAGGTTCGGATACATCATTTACCCAATCAACTTCGCCCTGTGGTCATGGGCGACCAGAGAAATGATTTAATTCATAGATCCAAGTATCTTGAGAAACTACTGTGTGTAGTACTTAAGAAAAGTTAGGAGAAAAGATGATTGCAACGTATTCATGTGCCAAGTGTGGGATGTCTGTTCACGCGACCTGTGCAAAATGTGACCAACCACTAGTTAATGACACACTCACAATTGATGATGGCAGCAAAGTTCAAATCTCGCGCTGTCCAGTGTGTGAAGGAAAGATCAAGTCACCAATGTGCTGTGGCTCTGATATGAGCTGCTCGTTGTAGGGCGACTGTTCTTCTAATTAAAGTCGTTTTGAATAAATGAAGTAGATAGTTGCATAAGCAATCACTATTGCTATGTTTGCTATCAATCTTTGGGTGGTGAGATGTTTGAAGAAAAATATATCCACCGTCAAAATAGTTGTGATTATTGCAATGAAAAAAATAATGCCAAGTGCTGTTTTCCCCATACGCAAATTGTAGACCCGCCCCGTATTCGAACAGATGAGAACTTGTGCAAGTTGGCTACTGAATGTACTTCTGGTATCCAGCAATCCAGTTAGTCATGAATACCTTTTGTGCTGCGACGAGTGAAATAGCGCCACTGCACACAAGAGAATGCATCTTGTTCTCGAGTTGATCTTTTTTACCGGCATTCCATGTCACTAACCATGGCTCAGGCCATAAATTCTTCACTGACGCTGGATTGCCACCGACTTCGAGCGGAACAAGGTGATCTTCTTCGTAGTTAGAGGTACTCGTGTTGCCCTTGTAGTTGTATCCACTGTCAAGTTGGGTGTATTTGAGCTTGTAGGTGTATGACTCGGGCGGCCTGATCGTTTTGGTGTATCCAGAGACGCAGATGGTTGAGTGAATGTTTGACTGGGTCACGAGGGGGTTGGTGGCTCCAGGCGTTACAGATGAGTTGGGGAGCCCGGGATCGCGTGACGTTGCGAATCCAGGAACCTGGAGTCCGAGCACAAGAGCTGTTGAAATCAGCGCTGTTTTCGAAAAAGTCTTCATAGATCAAGTATTTCACTTGCCACTGAAACGCTTAGTTATTAAAGATGGGAATTAAGTACATGTCTCTCGCTGCCCAGTGTGTGAATGAAAGGCCAAGTCACCAATGTGTTATTGATCAGACATGAGTTGTTCTTTGTAGAGATTCTCTTTAGAAACTAAAAGACCGGGGCACTGCGCCCCGGTCACTTAGTTTCTATGTGTCTTTACTCTTCTATGCGTGAATCTATGAAAACGTAGATTCCATAGCCGAGCAGGGCTAGCTCAGCGATCAAATTAAGCCAGAGACCTGGAAGAGGGCTGACCGTCATGTTCGGTTGATTACTCCATGGCATCTGTCCTGCTCCTTGACCTGCGAGCATTGGATTTGCGTTTGCGACAGTCTGGAGGCCGTTAATAATTTCTCCTGAGAAAGCAACCGCAATAGCAATGAGTCCGAGCCCTCCAGTTGTTTTTGACTTTACGAAGCTAACTAGAAACACGGCAACGACAATAAGAAGGATGAGTAACAGATAGGTAAATGAATATCCAAGTGGCATGCTGCCGTTGGCTGAGGTCTTAAAGATCACGCAACAGTCACGAATCATGCTTTGGTGGTTTGCCACATAGGTGGTTCTGATCCATGGCATGAATTCACCTGCAGCCCACGCAAGAGCGATTGTTCCTCCAACCATGCTTGTACGTAGTCTTGATTTACTAACTTTCCAGCCAATGAGCCCTGTGCTCGCAGTGAAGACGAAGTAAGTAAGCAAAAACAAAACTCCGGCGATTGCTAAAAACCCACCCGAATTGACTGACTGATTGTGCTTTGCAACTTCGATAAGCCCACCTACAACTACTGGAGCCCACCAAAGAAATCCAATCAAGCTAAGTACGCCTGAAAGTCCTACCATTTTTCGATTTGGCGAATATGACATGACCGCCATTGCCAAAACAATGAGGATTAGCCCAATGCTGTGGCCAATCCCTAACGAAGTCCTTGAATAAGCAAGAGTGTTTCGTGGGCCAAATGATGGGAGAAAGAATGATCCCAATAACGCTGCTAAAGAAATAATTGAAAGTGGAATTAAATACGGTGATGCAGGTCGATGATTCTCGTTGCTCATAAGCCCTCCAGGCTATTTACAGATCTGATCTGATAGTTGGATATATTAGCCAAATATTGAGAAATTTGCTCCCCGGGTGTAATGCAGGGAATTGCCACAATTTGTCAATTCTGTAAACAGATTCAATGGCTATAGTTCGCTTAAGAAATCTGAACATTATTTCTAATGTTTCGAGTTCATCTTGTGGGAATCTATGAAAGAAGCGGACAGGAATGGCTGAAGAATCAAAGAGTAAGTCATCTGACGGACCGCTAAAAGGACTGAAGGTCTTGGACGTTGCCAGTCTGTTCGCAGGTCCAGTAATTGCTACGTTGCTCGGAGACTTTGGCGCTGATGTAATCAAGGTGGAACACCCAAAGGGTGATGCACAGCGAACAATGGGCTGGCAGAAGAATGGTACAAGTCTGTGGTGGAGCTTCATTGGTCGAAACAAGCGTTCAGTCACACTTGACCTTCACCACGAAACCGGCCAAAAGTTGTTGAAAGAGTTAGTCAAAGACGCAGATGTGCTCATTGAAAACTTTCGACCTGGCACCTTTGAGTCCTGGGGACTTGGATACGAAGATTTAGCCGCAATTAATCCGCATTTAGTAATGGTGCGAGTAACTGCCTTTGGTCAAACCGGCCCGTATAGCGACCGGCCTGGATTTGGAACACTCGCCGAAGCAATGAGCGGCTTTGCACATATCAATGGATACCCTGACGGACCGCCAACACTTCCACCCTTTGCACTTGGAGACGCAGTAGCGGCGCTCTTTGGAACGTCAGCAACAATGTTTGCCTTGCATCACCGCGACACGCAGCCTGACAGGCCTGGGCAATTTGTGGACTTGAGCATTTACGAGCCACTGTTTTGGATTCTTGGACCTCAGGCTTCAATTTACGATCAGCTCGGCGTAGTTCAGGAAAGAACTGGCAATAGGGCTCCATTCACGTCACCTCGAAACTCGTATCAAAGCAGTGAGGGTAAGTGGATTGTTTTGTCAGGTAGCTCACAGTCAATTGCTGATCGTGTGATGCAGATGATTGGTGCTGATCACATAATCAGCGAGCCGTGGTACCGAAATCACCAAGGTCGCTTGGAGCATCAGGACTTGATTGACGACTTGATTGGTTCTTGGGTAGCTGCACGAACCACTGAAGAAGTTATGGATGCGGCGAATGAATCTCAAGTAGCGATGATGCCAGTTCTTACGATTGAGGACATTTTTACTGATCCGCAGTATCTTGCTCGTGAGACCATTATTTCTGTTGATGATGCTGAGGGTGCAGTGAAGATGCAAAACGTTATTCCAAGGCTCTCAAAGACCCCTGGATCAGTTCGCAGCATTGGCCCGGGTCTCGGAGAACATAATCGTGAGGTTTACATTGACCAGCTTGGCCACAGCGAAGAAGAATTTGCGAGCTGGCTAGCAGAAGGTTTGATCTAAGTACTTGCGTAGCTTGAGGACTCGAGGCAGTCCTAGAAAATGTTAAAAATTGTGGTTAGCAGTAACCTTAAGAAAGGAACAGCAAATGGAACTGATTGACAAAGATATTCCGGGACCTCGTCGTAATTTTCCGGGTTACGGCCGGCACCAGCCAAAGGTTGTGTGGCCTCAAGGAGCAAATCTTGTTGTAAATCTTGTTGTGAATCATGAGGAGGGTTCTGAGTACTCATGGCCCGCTGGTGATGGTCGCAATGAAGGTCTTGCTGAGATTCCTTACTTATTAGCTGATGCTCGAGACCTTTCAGCGGAATCTGTTTACGAATACGGAAGTCGCGCAGGTATCTGGCGTGTGATGCGTATGTTTGATGAGTACGACGTTAAGTCCACCTTCTTTACAACTGCAGTTGCCCTTGCACGCAACCCTGAAGTTGGTCAGTGGATACGCGAAGCTGGTCATGACCCTTGCTCGCACGGATGGCGCTGGACTGAAATGTGGACGCTAAGTCGCGAAGAAGAATCGAAGCACATTGCTGCTGCGATTGAAGGAATCAAGCAAGCAACTGGATCGAGACCACTTGGTTGGTACTGCCGCTACGGAGCCAGTGTGAACACAAGAGAGCTCATTGTTGAAGAAGGTGGGTTTGTCTATGACTCTGATGCCTACAACGATGACTTGCCGTATTTCACTACCGTGAAGGGTAAGGAGCACCTAGTGGTCCCATATTCTCTTACCTACAACGATGCTCGTTTTGTTTTGCCGCAAGGATACGGTGGGCCATCAGACTTCGTTGATTCGATCAAGCGCGCTGTTGACGAGCTTCTTCGCGAAGGTCGTAGTGGCCATCCAAAGATGATGTCTATTGGACTTCACCCACGATGGATTGGCCAGGCGGGTCGTGCATCGGCGTTACGCGAAATTATTGAATACATTCAAGGGATTGACGATGCAATATTCATGCGCCGCATTGATATTGCTAATTGGTGGCTTGAACATCACGACGAATTCGCCAGTTAGTTACAGGCGAATACGTAATGAAGGCAGTTAGATTCCACGAGTACGGTGGCCCGGGCGTTCTAAAGCTTGAAGAATTCGATACTCCGAAGCTGGGGAGAGACGACGTTCTTATTACGGTGAGAGCGTGTGCCCTTAATCATGTTGACCTTGACATTCGTGATGGAAGCTCACGACTACCAATTTCACTTCCACATACCTTGGGTCTTGAATATGCCGGCGTTGTTGACTCGATTGGTTCTGAAGTATCGGGCATAAAGGTTGGTGACAGAGTTACAGCTCTTCACCAGGTTCACTGTGGGGAGTGCAATTGGTGCCAGCAAGGCCAAGAGGAATCATGCGCAAATACCCAGTTGTTTGGTGTTCAGTTACCTGGTGGGTACGCAAGTCACGTAGTAGCTCCAAGTCGTGCGATTATCCCTCTGCCGGACAATCTTTCCTTTGAAGACGCTGCAGCAGCACAGGTAACGTTCAGTTCTGCTTGGCATGCTCTCAAAGCTCGAGCCAATCTGCAGGTCAATGAGACGGTGCTCGTTAATGCAGCGGGCAGTGGAATTGGAATTGCAGCTCTCCAAGTTGCACGTCTCCTCGGTGGTCGAGTAATTGTTTCTGCAGGTAGCGATGAGAAAATTAGTCGTGCAATTGCTAATGGTGCAGTAGCTGGAGTCAACTACAACACGCACGATTTAGCGCAAGCAGTCTTGGAGCTGACTGATGGCCATGGCGTCAATGTTGTTATGGAAAGTGTTGGAGGCGACGTGCTCGTAAAGAGCATCCAGGCACTTTCACAGAACGGAAGACTCGTTACTGTCGGCGCTCACGCTGGTGAAACAGTGCCGGTTGACGTAATCAGTCTCTTTCGACGACAGACAAGTCTTCTCGGATCAGTTAGGGCCACAGTCACTGAAATTCAACACGTATTGAATCTTGTTGGTGACGGTACCTTTAAAACTGAAATTCATCAGAGGTTTCCACTTCATGAAGCGGCAGATGCCCATGAAGTATTAGCCAAGCGAGCTAATTTCGGCAAAGTAATTCTTGTTCCAGAGCTTGATTCGTAGGATATTGCTATGAACGCTTGGAGCGCTAAGCCAATGAGGTCTCTTTTATTTTGCCCGGGAAATGATGCTCATAAGCTCAGCCGTGTCGGTGATTTTGCCTCTGATGCTGTTGCGTTAGACCTCGAAGATGCGGTTGCTGATGATGAAAAGATCACGGCCAGAGCAATTGTCAAGGACGCAATTCTCAGCGTAAAGAAGAAAACCGAAATTGTATTAGTCAGAGTTAACTCAATTGAGACTGGGCTCATGGCTGGCGACATCGCAGCTGTGGTGAGCCCCGGTCTTGACGGCATAGTTATTCCTAAGGTTCAAGACGTAAACACTTTGCACGAAGTTGATCAGTTGATTGCATTAGCTGAGAAGTCCGCTGGTCTAGAAGAGGGAAGCATCAGGCTCGTTGTATTAATTGAGACAGCGCTAGGTCTTGTTCGCTGTGACGAAATACTTGGCAATGCTCCTGAAAGAGTAGAAAAAGTCATATTTGGATGTGGTGACTTCTCCAACGACATTGGCGTCACCCTTTCGCGTGATGGCAATGAAATTCTCTACGCTCGCTCAAAGATTGTTGTTGCTTCCAGGGCGGCTGGATTAGGCGCACCTCTAGATGGTCCTTATATAAATATTGAAGATGACGAAGGACTACGAATTAACACTCGCATCTCGAGAAGCCTGGGGTTCTCAGGTCGAGTTGTTGTTTATCCAAAACAAGTTGCCACTGTTCAGGACGAATACTCAAAATTAACTACGACAGAAATTGCATCGTTCAAGAAGATTGTTGAAGAATTCGAAAACGCAGAGTCTCGCGGACTGGCAGCAATTCGCGTCGATGGAGTTTTTATTGATTACCCCCTTTATTACCGTGCAAAAGAACAGCTGCGGCTACTAGATATTCTCGGGTCGAAGAAGGAAAACATCTGAGATGGACTTCTCAAATGATTCAGACAGTGGATGGGATTCTCCGCAACTGCGAGCTAAATCTGACATTCGAACAGTAACGAATGAACTACTTGAGCGAATCAAGAGCGATACTAGAAACATAAATGCGCTCATTACTGTCATGGATGATTCAGCCATGGCTGACGCTGAACGTTTACAGGCACTTCGAGATCAAGGAACACCAGCTCCACTCGACGGACTACCAATAGTTGTCAAAGACAATATTGATGTTGCGGGTGCTCGCTGCACACGAGGATCTAAATGGTTTGCCGACCGAGTTGCAAGTAATGATGCGACTGTGGTGAGTAAGTTGCGCGCAGCCGGGGCAGTGATTTTGGGCAAAGCAAGTCTCCACGAGTTTGCTTATGGTGGAACTAATAACAATGCGCATTTTGGTCCCGTTAGAAATCCTTGGGATACTGAGAGAATTCCGGGTGGTTCAAGTGGGGGATCAGCTGCAGCAATTGCGTCAGATTGGTCAATTGGTGCTCTTGGCACCGACACCGGAGGATCGATTCGTTGCCCTTCGAGCATGGTTGGCATCACAGGGCTGAGACCCACCATGGGGACAGTCAGCAATCATGGTGTATTTCACATCAGCCCTTCCTTTGACACCGTTGGTCCAATGGCTCGTCGGGCAAGTGATGTTGCAAGTATTTTCGGCGTGATAGTTGGATATGACCCACAAGATCCCCAGAGCATTTCATATGCTGGCCGTCGCACTCAAATTGATCCAGCTTCAAAATTGTCTGGAGTTCGAGTTGGAATTCCTCGAAAGTATTTTTTCGAGAATCTGGAAGCAGGCATTGGTGAAGCTGTACTGGAATTCGCTAGGAAACTAGAAGAATTTGGAGCAGTCATTGTTGCCGACATTGATGTCCCTGGTGCAGAGGATGCAATGAGTCTCACCAGTCAAGTTATTAGAGCCGAAGCACTTTCTATTCATATTGAGCGGTTGGAGAGTGACCGGTCGAAATTTGGCGATGATGTCGCAAGAAGACTTGACCTGGGTTATGAACTTGAAGGTTGGAAAGTCGCAGAGCTCTATCACTCTGTACTTGAGTCGCGTCGATCAATTAATTCTGTGATGGACTCAGTAGATTTTGTGCTGACTCCAACAATTCCAAGGTCACCAACTTTTATTGCTGATAGCGAAATGATCGCAACAACTGCAGAGCTACACAAGTTTGCTTATCCCTGGAGTCTGTCTCACCTTCCTTCAATTTCTTTGCCGTGTGGCTTCACAGGTGAGTCGCTACCAATAGGTGCACAGCTAATTGGCCCAGCACATTCAGAATTCATGCTTTGTTCGATTGCTGATTTGTATCAGAAAGAAACTGACTGGCACTTAAGAAGACCTAAAGACACTTCGTCGCAAACCACAAAATAAGTCTTGCCTAGAACGATTTATTTCTAATGTGAGGTCCATCTTCAATGTTCAATTGGAGTTAAATCTGGTATGACGCAAGCCCTGGTTTGATGAATATCGCAGAAATTGCCAAAAGGTTTACTTATCTAATCATCTACGGAGAGCTCAGCAGACCCTAAAGTGTGTTTATGAAAAAGCCAAATTTGATTCTTATTTCAGCTGTATTGGTCATTGGAATTTCAACTACTTTTGTTGGAACCGCGCAAGCATCCAGCGCAAAAGCCGGAGTCTCTTGCACCACCGCCGGAGCTACTCAAATATCTGGCGGGAAACGCTACATCTGCCAGGCGGAAGGTCGACAAGATCACTTTCAGTGGGATGACGGCACACCAACATCTTTTAAAGCAAAAATTCCAATTGTGTTGCCGATCCCAGAAGCAACAGGCCCAAATGCAATTACATTTGCAAATGTGATGTCGCACATTGCTGATATTCCATCAGTTGCATACCAGAATGTTCAGAACGTAATTACGAAGAATTCTTCAATCGTTGTCCCTCATGCACTTTATGTAGGGCCTAAAACAACGTCAGTAACCAAAACTTTAGAAGAATCATTGCTCAGCAAAGAATTTCGCCTCTGGGAAGGATTCCAGCAATCATCTTTTGTGAACATTATTGCTTACAACAATCTTGATACCAATTGGGCTCAGCAGCAATTTAAGACCATATTCAAGGTGAAGGGATATGCGACTCCACAGGATCCACAGGAAGCTCTGCACCTCGTTCAGCAAACTTGCTCAAAATCAAGTAAGCCAGGTCAAACTACTGGCCCGATGGGAGATTGCTATGCCGGAAATGCTGGGGGAATAGATAAGTCAAAAGACAGTCTTATGATGCTTGGAGTAACCACTGCAGACCCTCAGCATCCTTGGGATCCGACTCAGAGTGGCGAAGTTTCACATGAATATACCCACACCGTTCAGGCAGCACAATTTATTGGTACCGCTAGCACTGCTCGGTCCTATTACGTTCATATCACGACTCCGTGCTGGATTCATGAGGGCCAACCTAATGCGACTGGTATCGCTGCGGCATCTCCGACACTTTCTCAATATTTAGATAAAAGAAATGCCACAGTTTCAAGTGGTCCGCTCGATCCAAAGTTTCCAGGGTGGACAGCTGCAGCACTTAAGTCTTACCTCTACTCACAAATACCAAATGAATCTGTTTCAAACTCGTGTTATCAAAATGGCCCACTATACAAAATGGGGTACTCAGTTGGTATGGCTGCAACAGAGGCTTTAGTTGCGATTGCGGGGCCACAATCAACTATGGCGCTCATTGCACGAGAGGCAGATGGCGACACATTCGCCCAGGCATTCAAAAATGTTTACGGAATTACTTGGGAGGCTGGTTCAACGATTCTTGGTCGAGTCTTATCAGCGGAATACGCACAGAATCCATTTGTGGCTAAGTAAGAAAATTTAGTTCGTCTCGTTGGGCCAAATGGTTTTGAGATTCTCGTTGCTCATAAGCCCCCCCAGGCTATTTACAGATCTGATCTGATAGTTGGATATAGTAGCCAAATATTAAGAAATTTGCTCCCCGGGTGAAATGCAGGGAATTGCCTTAATTTGTCAATTCTGTAAACAGAGTCAATGGCTATAGTTTGCGTAGAAATTTGGTTAGGAACATGACAGAACTTCAACATCATGCAATAAAGACTTCCGATGGGCGCAACTTTGAATATGGCACTGTTGGAAACCCAGATGGAAAGACCGTCGTATTTCATCATGGTACCCCTGGATGCTTACTCACCTTCATGCATTACCAAGAGTTACTCGCTATGGGCGATTTCTTTGTAATCAGCTATAGCCGTGCAGGCTATGGAAACTCAGACCGCAACATTGGCAGAAGCGTCAGTTCTGTTGTTGGTGATGTTGGGGCAATTCTTGACAAAGAAAGACGCTCTTCGTACGTCTCGGTTGGCTGGAGCGGCGGTGGACCACATACACTTGCATGTGCTGCGCTTGATCCTCGCTGCACAGGCGCACTTTCAGTTGCTGGTGTTGCTCCTATCGATGCTGACTTTGACTGGACAGAAGGAATGGGCCAAGGAAACATTGATGAATTTGAGCTCGCTAAGCAAGGTGGCCCAGAATACGACGAGCACGTTCGCTCAGCTGGTGAAACATTTAAGCATGCAACACCTAGCAACGTTATTGATCTTTTTGGTGACGTTATGTCAGAAGTTGACAAACAGGCCTGGTCTCCACTTCATCTACGTGAACGTGCAGCAAACGACTATGTGCATGGGTTTTCGAAGGGGAGCGACGGCTTCTTTGATGATGATCGTGCATTTCTAAAACCATGGGGCTTTTCAGTCCAAGACATTAAGGTCCCAACATCTTTTTGGTACGGAAGCAATGACTTAATGGTTCCTGCGTCACATGGTGACTGGCTCACTAAAACGGTTCCCAGGTCTACCGCCCAGCACTTCTCCCAAGATGGTCATATGTCGATTTGGTTCAACCACCTTGAGGAAATTGCACGAGACATTTCTTCAAAATAGCAATTAGTAGTCAATATTCAATTGAATCTTCGTCCTTCCGCCAAACCTTGACTTTGTGATTACTATGTAATTAAATAGGTTTTGATCAGGGTTTTTTTATTGACATCACTGGAGTCTTTCACGCTGATAGATTACAAATCTATTACAGCAGTACCTAACTTGGGGGGCCCAAATGTCGTTAAATAAAGATTCACAACAGTCATTGCAGAAAGGTGTGCTCAGCGTTCCAAATGGAATTGCATTAGCCGCTGCAGCAATGGCGCCCGTACTTGCAGTTGTCTTGAATGCACCAGCAGCAGCGCCACAAGCCGGTTCCGCGCTGCCTCTGTCATTCCTGCTTGCATTCATTGCGTGCTTGTTGACAGGAAATACAGTTGTTCAGTTTTCGAAGTTACTTCCGTCGTCTGGATCGTTTTATACGTTTAACCGAGCAGGCATAGGGCCAACAGCTGGATTCTTCACAGGGTGGCTATTTTGGATGGGCTACGCATTATTGGCTCCAGGACTGTTTTCTGCGTTTGGCTCATTCGTTCATGACTACTTTGTTGCAACTTTCAATTCGAATGTTCCTTGGTGGGTCTTTTCGTTAATTGGAATGGTTTTGATTCTCGGGCTTTCAATTCGTTCGATTCGAGCTTCAGTGAATGTTGACCTATTCCTATTGGTACTCGAAGTAATCATCTTCCTTGTTCTTGCCATTCTTGCGATTTTCCATGCAGGTCACGGAAATACACTTAGCTACTTCAATCCTGGATCTTCACCTCATGGAATCTCTGGCGTTGGACTTGGTGTTGTTTTTGGAATTCTTTCGTTCATTGGCTTTGACGCCGCTGCAACGTTGGGAGAAGAAACCCGCGATCCTAAGAAGAACGTTCCACTAGCAGTTAACTCAGCACTATTCGCTGTTGGAATTTTCTATGTAATTGTTATGTACGCGCTAACTTCAGGATATGGACTCAACAACCACGCAAACTTGCTTAAGTTCTTGGGTGATCCAAATCCTTTTGTGACACTTGGACACCACTACGCTCACTGGTTGCTACAACCAATTGAGCTTGCAGCGATTGCCGGATTGTTTAGTTGCTTTATGGCAATTCACAATACGACTGTTCGCGTTATGTTCTCAATGGGACGTGACCAGATTCTGCCAAAGTCAATAGGAAAAGTTCACAAAGACTGGTACTCACCATATGGCGCAATTGCAGCGCAAACGGTGTTTACTGTTGTTGCTGGAATTGCTGGAGGTGAGTGGCTCGGACCTGGTGCGAGTGGAAACTATGGGTTCACTGGAACCATTGGAACAGTTGCCATCGTGATTGTCTACTGTCTCTCAAACATTGCGCTAATTAAGTACTTCTGGAAGCGAAATGACCGAAGCACTGGTCGCCACATTGTTATTCCAGTGCTTGGAATCATTGCGCTGGCCTACCCGCTGTGGAGTGTTGCAAAGCCGGGTCAAAGTTGGCCATTCAGCCTCGTGCCATGGATTGTTCTTGGTTGGCTCGCCTTGGGAACTGCTCTGTTGTTGCTCTACAGAAAGAATTCTCCAGAGAAGATTAATTCTCTCGGTCAGTTCATTAATGATGATGAGTTTGCTCATCATCATGGCAATTGATTTAAAAAGATTCATCCATGATCATTGTTGATGGCAAAGAAGTATTTAGTGAACTATCAGAACTGGTGGATCCTAAACACACTGCCTTAATTGTCATCGACATGCAAAAAGACTTCATTGATTCTGATGGTGTCTTTGGGAAAATGGGAATTGATCTTTCGATGTATGAAACAGTAAAACCCCGTGTCCGCGAACTGCTCGAATCTGCTCGCGAACACGGGGTTTCTGTTATTCACCTTCAAAATACTGCTCTTGATGCCCGTGGCAGTGATTCGCCAGCACAAATTCGCTTCAATCTTCGAATGCACATGGCTGCACGTGAGGACTTGCCAGCTCTTCGTTACACAATTCCTGGAACAACTGGTCATAACTTCTCTGCAGGGTTTGAGCCAACTAAGGGAGAATTTGTTGTGCTGAAATATCGTTCCAGCGGTTTTTGGGGCACCAATCTAGATCTTCTGCTTCGAAGCAATGCAATCCAGTGCGTTGTTATCGCTGGTTGCACCACCGAAGGTTGCGTTGAGTCAACTGCAAGAGACGCGCTGTTTGCAAATTATTTCGTCACAATTGCTGAAGATGCAGTTGGTAGTGATGATAAGTCTCAACATGATGCTTCAATGCTTCTGATGAGTAATCGCTTTGACATCGCAACAACTTCAACAATCTCAAAACTATGGAAGGAAGCAATTCAATGATGCGCCTTGAAAATAAGATTGCTTTGGTTACGGGTGCGTCTTCAGGAATTGGTCAAGGCATTGCAATCGCCTTTGCATCAGAAGGCGCCGATGTAATTGTGGCTGATCTTTCTGGCCCTGAAGCTGCGGCAGAAACTTTAAGCGCAATTAAGGCTCATGGCAGAAGGTCATTATTTGTACAGACTGATGTTGCTGACGAAAAAAGTGTTTCGAATCTTGCTCGAGTTGCAATTGATGAGTTTGGACGAGTTGACATACTTGTAAATAACGCTGGTATCTTCACTGAATCTCTTGTAGAGAATTTGTCTGTAGCTGACTGGGACCGAGTTCTGAACACGAATTTAAGAGGTACTTTTCTCTGCATTCGTGCATTTATCAATCCAATGCTCGAGCGCGGTGAAGGGCGAATAATCAACATTGCTTCGCAGCTCGGTCAAATTGGTGGGGGAGCAGTTGCTCACTACAGCGCGTCGAAGGCTGGGATTATCGGACTCACAAAGTCACTGGCACGAGAAGTATCTACACGTGGTGTATTAGTAAACGCAATTGCCCCCGGACCAATTATTACGCCACTTCTCGACAGCGAAACTGAAGAATGGCGAAGTGCAAAGCTCGCCGAACTACCAATTGGAAGATTCGGCCGTGTTGACGAAGTCACACCAACTGCGATTCTTCTCGCATCCGCTGATGGCAGCTACTACGTTGGCCAAACATTGGGTCCAAACGGTGGCGACGTAATGCTCTAATTATGAAAGAAAAAATGTCAACTAATTCAATAGTAAAAGCTGCAAAAGATGCAGGAGTTCAGTTAATTCGACTGGAATATTGTGATGCGAGTGGTGTTGCACGCTCCAAGGCTGTTCACATTAGTCAATTAGAGACAAAGATGCGCGATGGGGTGAACTTAACGCGTGCTCAAATGGCTATCAACATGCTTGAAACGATGATTCACATTGATGGCATGGAACCAATCGGTGAAATACGAATAGTTCCCGATCCCGATACGTTTCGTGTTCTACCTTGGGTGCCTGGCTCTGCGGTTGTGCTCTGTGATCAACTCGACGAGACAAGAACTGACTGGGGTGCATGCCCACGATCGTTCTTAAAGAAAATGATTGAAAGAGCTGCGAGCTTAGGACTTCGCTTTGAAGCTGCTTTTGAAAATGAGTATTACCTTGCGTATGAGGATGACGGTAAATATCGTCCATTCGATTTCGTTCATCATTCACCGGTTTACAGCCCAATTGGTCACGACTTAAACGCTCAAATAATGATTGATACCGTTAGCGCCCTTGAGAAAATGGGAATCGAGCCGGAGCAGGCAATCAATGAATTTGGTAGGGGGCAGCAAGAAATCGCAATTCACTACACCGATGCTCTTCGAGCTGCAGATAATCAGATGTATTTCCGTGACACGGTTCGCGGTGTTGCTCTTCAGCACGGTCTTCTTGCTTCGTTTGCACCAAAACCTTTTCCAGATGAGATTGGTAGTGGCGCTCACATTCATTTTTCACTTTGGGACACAAAAACAAATGTAAATGTGCTCCATGATGAATCATCTGAGCGCGGACTTTCACTTATTGCTCGCCAATTCGTTGCAGGTGTCCAGGCCCACCTCCCCGCACTGGTTGCTCTAACTGCACCTAGTTACAACTCATATCGCCGACTAAAGCCTGGTGCATGGGCGTCTTCTACTGCCTCGTGGGGCTTTGATAACAAAGAAGTTGCTCTGCGCGTCATTTCTCCTTTCTTTGAGGGTTCAGGTCAAAGTCTCAACATTGAGTACAAGCCATCTGACGCAAGTTCAAATCCTTACCTTTCGCTTGGTGCATTGCTCGCCGCCGGACTCGATGGAATTGATCGTGGTCTTACCCCAGGACTGCCATGTGAACATGACCCCGCGAAGCTTTCACCAGAAGAATTGGCTGCATGTAAGGCAGTTCCTCTTCCTTCGACAATGCATGATGCCCTCAATAACCTTGAAGGTGACAAATTCCTTACCTCGTCATTAGGAGACCTTTTAACTCGATGCATTCTGTTAACTAGGCGTCACGAAGCAGACCAATTTGCTGCTAATGATATCGACTTTGAGATAAATAATCACTTCTACAGGTTTTAGCGATGGTTGATCTAGGTCTTGAAGAGTTAAAAATAATTGATAATCATTGTCACGCTGTAAAACTAGATTCGTTCCATGACCTTGAATCTTGGAGGTCACTTTTTAGTGAATCACATGACAAATCAATGCAGATTCATGACTCTGCGAACACAGCCTTTTATGGTCGTTTAATAAATCTCCTGAGTGAACATTTTGGCTGTGAGGCAACAGAAGAATCGGTCTACAAAAAACGCTCTGCACTGAGTGCAGCTGACGCCGTATCGAACCTTCTTTCAAATTCTGGAATTGGGAAGTACATCTTTGATGATGGCTACCCACCTAGAGACGAAGCGGTCTCGGAAGAAGAGTTCAATCGGCTAAGTGGGGGAGAGTCCTTTTACCTACTTCGACTTGAAGTTGAATTTCAGAAGTTAATTGCTGCAACTGACTCCTTCAAAGCTCTTATTGAAAAAGTTCGTGAATTGGTAAGTGATGTGCGAAGCAGGGGATACGTTGGCTTTAAGTCAATTGTTGGATACCGCACAGGACTAAACATTGAAAACTGGGATGAAGATCATGTCCACTCTGCTTATATTGAAGCTCGATCTGAGGTTGCGCAAACCGGCTCGGTGCGACTTGGTTATAAGCCATTGGTTGACCACCTTCTTCACCTTTCACTTGAATCTGCAGCATCGCAAGAGCTACCTGTTCAGTTCCACGTTGCATATGGCGACCCGGATGTTGATTTTAGAACGGCCAACCCTCTTGAGCTCAGGTCTGTGCTTGAGAATGTTCGATATAAAAATGCTCCAATTGTGATGCTCCATGGTTGCTGGCCGTATACGAAAGAAGGGTCATACCTTGCTTCCGTATATCAAAACGCGTACTTGGATGTTTCATACGGCATTGCATTTCAGTCGAGTCGTTCTATGCTTCGAATGACTGAAGAAGCTTTTAGCGTTGCCCCTTCCTCAAAAATTCTCTACTCCTCAGATGGCGCTCGTGTTCCGGACCTTCACGTAATGTCAGCAATCTCCGCTCGAAAAGCAGTTAATGAAGTTCTTGAATCAATGATTGACGATCATGACTTCACACTGATTAACGCCAAGAAAGCTGCTGAGTCCTTTTTTAAAGGGAATGCAGCCCGAATATATGGGATTGGATCATAAATGGCAGGAATTGTAGAAGGCAAAAGAGTTTTTCTAACCGGCGGTGGAGGAAATCTCGGTAGCGCAACAGCAAAATTACTAGCGAAAGAAGGCGCATCGGTAGCCGTTGTAGACATTTCTCTTCAGGCCGCTGAAGATGTTGTTGCTGAAATAAATAGTAACGGCGGTATCGCAATTGCGATTCAGGCAGATGTTCGCAACGATAATCAAATCTTTGAGGCAGTCGCAGAATCCGTTGGCGAATTTGGTGGACTTGACACTCTCATTAATAACGCTGGAATTATGCCTCATCAAGATGCATCAATGCTCGATGCTGACCTGGATGAGTGGCGCGCAATCTATGAGCTCAACACACTTGGAACCGTAACAGTCTCTCGACATGTGGTTCCCCACATTAAAGAAGCTGGCGGCGGTTCCGTGATCAACATGAGCTCGTTCTTGGCAGTTATTGGCTGCAGTTACCCCCAAGACGCCTACACGTCGTCTAAAGGAGCGCTCTCTGCTTTAACTAGATCAATGTCAGCACAGTTTGGACCCCACAACATTCGCGTAAATGCCATGGCGCCTGGTCCAATTCTTACTGCACACGTCGAACAGTTCTTTCCAGATCCTGCTGCGCGCGCGCTGCGTCTGGCGAGGGTGCCACTTGGAAGGTTTGGAAAACCAGACGATGTTGCGGGACTGGCAACGTTTTTAACTTCAGAATGGTCATCTTGGATTTCCGGTCAGGTAATAACACTCGATGGTGGAATTTCAATTAATTATGTATAAATGGCCTAACGACAATACTTCTGGTTTCAGCGAAGAAAAAATACTTCGCTCGAGCGACAAGGCCTACGTAATTTTGCGTGACCTAATTGTTTCACTCGAACTTAAGCCTGGATCAATAGTGAATGAACAGGAATTAGCAAGCAGATTAAAACTTGGTCGCATGCCAGTGAGAGAAGCTCTTGCTCGACTCGCCGTTGAACAATTCGTTGAAATTCTTCAACGACGCGGAGCAATGATTGCACCGATCACTTTAGAGGGCGCTAGTGAGTTGTTTGAAGCACGAGAAGTCATTGAGTGCGGTATCGCTAGGATTGCAGCCGTTCGAATTACTGACGATCAACTAGAGAAACTCAAAGAAGTCATTTTTGCAGTAGATCATGATCGTGATTCTTCAGACTTTGAAAACTTTCTTGCTCATGACTTTGAAATCCACAGCTTTCTGGGAAGAACTATTCGAGATACTAATTTGAGAGAACTCTCAGATCGATTGTTGCGTCACAATCTTCGTTTTTGGCGGTCCTACTGGTCTAGTCGCCCAGCACTAAAAATTTCAATGGTGTCTCATGATGACTTATTGAAATCACTTATGGACCATGATCCAATTGCAGCTGAAGCCGCAATGCGCTCTCACCTGGAGGATGCGAAAACATTGTTGCGCAATTCCATGTGGAGTGAAGAGAGCTAGGAGCTTTAGTGAAGATAGTTAGATGCGTCTTTGTCCCTATCAAAACCGGATTTTTCGTTGATGACCAGATGGCCATTCGCTCTGGAGCTCCCCATGATGGGTTCTTATATGTTGGTTCTCCAGTAACAAAGAGTTTTAAGGCAATCAGAGAGCCTGGTGAGGCCGTGAGCATCCTTTTGGAACTATCTGATGGCCAGATTGCGGTTGGTGACTGCGCAACTGTGCAGTATGCAGCCGTAGGGGGCAGAGAGTCAGTTTTGCGTTCAGGTGAAGCATGTGAAGTGCTTCAAAACGCTGTTGCTCCCTGGCTTAAAGATTTAGACATAACTACATTTCGTGACTTGTCTTCACGAGCAGAAAGTCTGCGCATCCATGGAAAAGAACTCCATGTTGCGCTGCAGTATGGACTTAGTCAAGCACTACTAGACGCAGTTGCTAAATCAAAACACCAAACTATGGCTGAAGTAGTGCGAGAAGAGTACGCAACTAATAGTCAGCTGAAGGCTCGTCCGATGTTTGTTCAATGTGGAGATGACAGATACGACAACGTTGACAAAATGATCTTGAAACAAGTGGGTGTTTTACCCCATGGCCTTGTTAATAACGTTGCAACAAAATTTGGTGCTGATGGTGAAATATTTAAAGAATATGTAAGTTGGGTTCGAAATAGGGTTATAAACGTTCGAGCTAATGAACAATACAATCCTGTTCTGCATTTTGATTTATATGGTTCAGCGGGTGAAGCTTTTAATAGTGATGTTGAAAAAGTAGCTGACTATTTGAACATGATTGGTCAAATCGCTAGTCCATTCGAAATTAGGATCGAACATCCAATTGATGCTGGAAGTCGCGATAACCAAATCAAGGTAATGAGTTCGCTAAGGATTGCACTCGCTGCAAGGAAATCTCGAGTCCAACTTGTCGTGGATGAATGGTGTAACACCTTAGAAGACATACGTTTATTTGTTGAAGCTAAAGCGGCTGATGTAATTCATGTGAAGACCCCTGACCTCGGGGGCGTAAATAACACCATTGAAGCGCTTCTCTTGGTTCGTGCCTCAGGCCTTTCTGCGTATTGCGGCGGCACATGTAATGAGACGGAGCGCTCCGCACAAGTTAGTGCGCACATTGCAATGGCTTGTGATGTAGTTCAAGTTCTGGCAAAACCTGGCATGGGAGTTGACGAAGGTTTGATGATTGTTGGAAATGAAATGGCAAGAGTAGAGGCGCTCACACAGTCATGAAACCACTTGAAGATCTGAGAATATTAAGTATTGAGCAATTTGCTTCTGGACCATTTGGAAGTGTGCAATTAGCTGATCTTGGGGCTGAGGTTATAAAGATTGAAGATCCATCATCTGGTGGTGACGTTGGTCGCTACGTTCCACCATATCAAGAGGAGAGCGATAGCTTATTTTTCGAAACCTTTAACCGTAATAAACGGAGTATCTGCCTGGATTTAACAAATGATGATGGTAAACGCATCTTTCATGAATTAGTAAAAAAGAGCGACGTTGTTTATTCAAATCTGAGAGGAGATGTTCCTTCCAAGATTGGCTTGATGTTTGAAGATCTCAAGGAGTTCAATTCAAAAATTGTTTGCTGTTCCTTATCTGGGTATGGCATGACTGGCCCTCGTGCAAGTGACCCTGGGTACGACTACATGGTTCAAGGTTTAGCTGGCTGGATGGATATTACGGGGGAACCTTCTGGCCCTCCTACTAAGTCCGGGCTTTCAGTTGTTGACTTTTCTAGCGGTCTTATTGCTGCAATCTCAATACTTGCAGGAGTTCACCAAGCTCGAAGAGACGGTGTTGGCATGAACTGCGATGTCAGTCTGTTTGATACAGCACTTTCAATGCTCACCTATCCAGCATCATGGAATCTCAATGGTGAATTTGTTCCAACTCGCACCAGACACTCTGCCCACCCATCACTTGTTCCTTTTCAAGCTTTTCTTACTTCTGATGAATGGATAGTTGTTGGTTGTGCCAAGGAGAAATTCTGGTCGAGGCTAGCGATTGAATTGGATAGAAAAGACCTTGCTGATGATCCACGATATGACTCGTTCGTAAATCGTCGTGAGAACTCTGAATCATTGTTGCCTGAACTTGAGGCAGAATTTATGAAGAAATCTGCTGAAGAATGGCTTTCAATATTGTCTGAAGCAGGAATTCCTTGTGGGAGGGTCAATACAGTCGAGGAAGCTTTAAATGAACCTCAAACGATAAATCGAAAAATGATTATTGAAACTTCACATCCTCGCTTCGGCACGATTAGACAAATTAGAAGTGCTGTGAGAGTTGGGGACAGTGCTCCAGAGTATCGTCGAGCCCCATTTCTTGGTGAACATAAAGATTTAGTTCTCAGGGAGTTATTGAATTACTCAGATGAACTAATTAGTGATTCCACCAAATTAGGTGCATTTGGATAACAACATTTGAAAGACTTGATTTTATAAAATGAATTTTGAAGTAGAATGTGTAGTAATAGAGTGTTTTATCTACAACCTAAAGGAACATGATGTGTCGTTTATTAGCGTTTGCATCGCCTGAACTTCAGTCACTAGAGACATTGCTGACTCCTGATGAAATTAGCAATTATCAGAATCTCTCAACACTCCACTGCGATGGATGGGGTGGAGCTTGGCAAGGTTCATCTGATGAAGCTCCTGAGCTATTCAATTCAGTGAAACGTGCCATAGATGATTCAAATTTTGTAGATAACTCAAAAAAAATGTCGAGAGGTGGGATAATCCACATCCGCTGGGCTACAACTGGATTTCCGGTTGTAGTTGAAAATACACATCCATTTATAAATAAGAATTGGACATTTGCACACAATGGTTCAATAGCTGATTCTTCGAAGCTACGTTCACTATTAAGCGCTGAAAGACTGAGTCAATTAAAGGGTGATACTGATTCTGAGTTGTACTTCCAATTAATTCTCCAGCACCTTGATAATTCCGAAGATATCGAATTTGCAATAAAAGAAGCAATAAAAGACATTAGGAAGTTATGTGGACAAGGATCACTAAATTGCTTAATGCTCAATAATAAAAAATTGATAGCTGTTCAGGCCTTCGATCAGACTCCAGCACCTATTGAGACGCTTATCGATTTGGTTGGTGGGGTAGAGAACCTTCCTGCAGGTCATGACGAGAATTACTATCGGCTTCAATACTGCATAAAAAATAATTCTGTATTAGTAGGTTCAACTGGATTCGCAGGCAAGGATTGGAAATTTCTTAATGATGATTCCATCCTCACATTCGATTACGTCACCAAAGAACTTTCCATTACCTCTTTGGAATCAAATGATGATCGTCAACTGATGCAATTGAAGTAATTTAGATTCATCATTTGTTAGTGTTCAAAGCTGATTATTTCAAGAAGTATTTCTGATATCCAGCGATCCAATTTGTCATAAACACCTTTTGTGCTGCGGCGAGTGAAATGGCTCCGCTGCATACAAGAGAATGCATCTTGTTCTCTAGTCGGTCTTTCTTTCCTGCGTTCCAGGTGACGAGCCAAGGCTGTGGAAAAAGGTTCTTTATAGAACTTGGGTTTCCGCCAACCTCAAGGGGGACAAGGTGGTCTTCTTCGTAATCAGAAGCGTTTGTGTCGCCCCTGTAGTTGTACCCACTATCGAGTTGCGAATGCTTGATGTGATTTGTATACGAAGAGGGTGGTCGAATGGTCTTTGTATATCCAGATACACAGATTGTTGAATAGATGTTCGATTGCTTCACGGCTGGATTGATTGCCCCAGGAGTTACTTGCGGGTTAGGAAGTCCCGGATCGCGTTGGGCACCAGCGCAGGGGAGTTGCGATATCATTACTAGAGCGAAAGTAATAACGAGTGTCTTCTTAGTGGTGTTCATTTTCTTTGCATTTCATCGAGATAATCATTTTTGCAGTCATTCTGATCCAGATTGATCAATTAACCAATTTTCTATTTCTCTCGTTCTTGGGTTATTCAATGCGACAACTGCATTCATTTCTTCGAATGAATGAGCTCTAATTGTGACCTTATTGCTACCTTTAGGTGCATCAGGTGGATTGTGAGAGTCTTCTTCGCAGATGAGAATCATTGCTTGTGTGGTCTTTTTAAGAAAAAGCGACGTGGTTCTTCGTCTTTTGTCTGATACTGATCCAATTAACTCAAATTCTTGATTCTCCATAAGTTCCTGTCTAAAACCTGCTGAGTCCATACAGAACCCCAGCCATGAAAATGCACCACTGTTCTCGTTAAATTTTTGGTGCATTTCACGAATTGCGAAATAAAGTGGGTATTCATCTAATAGGTCACTCATCTTTCATCCTTTTGTTATCGAACCATGTTTGTGAAAATAGGTCCGGTGAAGCAAAAAAACCTTCTATTTTCTCCATCAGTTGAGCGGCTACCTTCTCATTATCTGATCCAACTGTGACATATCGAGAAATAGTCATTTCATTTCCTGGGGTAAAGTTTTGCACTGAGTCAAAGAAGACAAGAGCGTCTCCTTCATGAGAGCCAACCGAGTACATGGAAGTCACCAGACCATTAGTTTCGACGAGCCAACCTTCTAAAGTTGAGTTTTCAACTTCATCAGCAAACGTGAGGTGAAGCTCATTGGTTATCGGAACTTCTTGATACTGAACAAATGGACCAGCATTTGCGTTGAATCGTTCATACATCAAGGGTCTCGCCTGAAAAATTGGACATTCTCGTAATTCTGAAACGTTCATTATTCGTACACTGCCTCGGTGAGCTTTTTGAACCTGTTATGAAATCCCCGTCGAACAACCCATTCCCATAGTAGGAAGAGACTGAATTCAGAGCCCAGCCAGACACCTACGTAGTAGCCGAAGTTCGAACTCCCCAAAATAAAGTTTGTTAAGTATTGGCCAATTAGATAGACGATCATTGCCGCAAGAACACAAAACGCTGATTTGATCCAGCGAACCACCCTGAGCTTGTCGCTAAATCTTCTAGGTGCGCGCAGACATTTAAAGCACACCACTGCACGAGCCAGCCCAAGTCCAATACCACCAGCAACGAGCCAGATTTCAGAAAAGATTCTTCCAACAATAAGGAATATGTTGAAGAGGATAAATGCAGTTCCATACGGAATGGCTGATTGAATCCATTCGCTGAGAACTAGTACAAGAAATAGAACTACTGAAACAGGAATGTAACCTCTAGGGAGTTTGACGTTGAACATTTTCTTCTTTCTTTAAGCGAGGAACCAGAGTTCGGCTCGGTAGTAGGGCCAGTCGAGAAATAATTCGTCTTCGATCTTTAGTGCTTCTAGCGTGTATTTCGAAATGTCTGATGCATTATGAGACAGTTCAGCTCTTAGTCGCAGAGCTTGAGCTTGGCGAATGGGATTGTATAAAACATGCTTATTGGGATAGTTGAGTGTTGGAGATTTGTGAAAGACACTCTCTATTTCACGGTTGCACAGATGAAGAATTTCATTGCGCACGCTTATGGTTCCACTCCACTCGTCAACTGTTTTAGAAGCCTCAAGTGAACTATCTAGCCAGTAGTGCGCAGTTTGACCATGGGTCAGATCTTGGCCGTGCTTTTGTTGGTAGGCCGCTAGTCGTGCCCGTGCCTGAAAGAGGTTTGACTTCCAGTAGGAGAAATATTCTCGTTCTGTCTCAAATTGCTCAATGTGCTTAACAGCTGCATTGGGATCATCAAGAGCCAAGTCTGATTCGACGCTCGCCAGTGTGCACTTGGAGCGTTCGTACGCTATCCACACCCTCAACATCTGATTTTCATGGCGCACCAACCGAGATGTGGTGTCGATTGCTTCGTTGAATGCGTCACGAGCTAGATCTGGTCGACCATTGCGTAGATAGAAGTATCCAGCACTGCGAAGGCTACTCACTCGCCAGATTGGATACTCAATAGTTTTTGAAAGTGATAATTCTTGTTTCGCTACATCAAATGCTTGTTCAAATTGCCTGAGACGCTCGTGTGCTTTTCTTCTGAGGCGTAGGTCAAGTGCTTGATTGCGAATACTTCTTGAAGGTCGAGTATTAAAGAAGTCCTCCGCCCAAATGCCCGTCACGTAGTCACCACTGAGGATGCATGAAAGAACCACCAGGTTGTGTTGCGCTTGCTCTGCATTCTGTGGCTGGTCTGATGCGAGTGTGTCGTTGCTCATTTCGAGCTCCATTCTGTGTCTAGAACTAAAGAAACCTGGTTAAGCAAGCGAACATTGACTGCCTGGGAGTTTGAAACGTACACGTCTAAATACTGATTTGTACGTTCGTGGGCTGCGAGGCGAATAGTCCCTTTCATTCGTCCGTCACCAGTTGAATGACCGTTAATTTGAGCGTCAACAAAGATTTCAAAATCACGCTCGCCGTTTAGATCACCGCGGTTTGTTGCAGAGAGGAACACACGAAGTGTTGAGTAGTCAAGAATTGTGAAATCAACAACAGTGATTGCGATGCTGTTGCCCTGCGCTAGTAATGGACGCCGCTTCTTTTCAACAGTGCGCTTGCTGAGCCAGTTGAGTCCAATGAGTAGCAACAGAATGTTTTCTAGCTGCCCAAAGCCACTTCGTGGTTGGCGGAAATTAGGAGGTTGCACCCATGGCTGATAACCATAAGGTGGTTGTTGCCATGGTTGGTTGACGTAAGGAGGTTGCTGCCAAGATTGATTATTGAACGGTCCTGGTTGCATTGACATGATCTACTCCTAACTTTTTCTTCCCGCAGGTCGTTGTATCCAGTATGCCGGTGGCCTGTGACACCGCCCCCTGGAAACATGACTTTTAAGTCGTAATTCACCAAAAGCCCTACATATGCGGTAGTTGGTGAGCATCCACTTTCATGTCACACCCCGGTCGTAATTTAAAACTCCCACATGTCGCTAGGTCGTCGCCTAGCAAGAAGAAGAGGAGCGGGCAGGTATGGAAGCAGTTAAGGATGTAGATCAGAGTTTCATGAAGTTGTTTACTAACAGCACTGAAATAGACACGAAGTTTCGCGTAAGTCTTGACGCAATTGAGCGCAAGACCGATCCCGATGATGTTATTAAAGGTGGGTTTATTCAACTATTCGCTGAAGGCACTATTAAGCACCTTGCGTTTGCGAACATTGATCTTGATGTGAATAAGCCTGTAACAGATCAGTCTCTTTCTTTTGTTCTTCCTAACTCAGAAATTATTCGTGAACTAAAAACTGAAAGCGTTCGCTTCTTGCTTATCCAAGGCAAGCTCGATGAGTGGTACGCGCACATTGTTATTGGCACATCGTCCCTTCAGGTTTTCATTGGCTCAACCTCTATGGAGCGCAGCACAGACATGGTAGAGCGCCTCACGATTGGACTACAGGTCAAGCCAAACTTGGAAAAGGAAATTAACTACAAGATCTTTAGCGACCAGGAATACCCTTCGTATGCCAAAGCCAAAGCACTTCCTTGGAGGGGCATTTCCAAGAACTATCCTGAAGCGACTCGTGCTCAACTGGAGAAGTTGGCAACATACAAGCGTGATGTTGAGTCCAGTGATCCACGCCTTGTCATTTTTCAAGGAACTCCAGGAACTGGAAAGACTCGTTTTACACAAGCCTTGATCACTGAGTGGGAGCCATGGGCCAAGTTTGCAGTTATTGCAGACCCAGAAATGCTCTTCGGCGATGGGAGGACTAGTTACTTAGTTCGATTGATCGATTCTGCTCCTCGTGATAAGACTCTTGTTCTGGTGCTCGAAGATGTGCCGGACGATGTGGTCTCTGGTACACGCTCTGGAGGACTTGGTCGTCTTCTTTCTATGGGAGACGGACTTCTTGCTAGCTCGAAGTCAATTATGGTTCTTATTTCAACCAACAGCCAGATGTCAACGCTGGACCCAGCACTACTTCGTCCCGGTCGCACACTGCAGAAGGTGGAATTTGGAAAGTTCACTGTGAGCGAAGCCTCAGAGCGCTTGGGTGAATTTGGGCCGGCTAAGAGTGAGATGAGCCTCGCTGAAATCTTTGTTCAGCTCGGCGAAACAAAGTCAATGACCACTGAGAAGGTTGAAACAATTGGAACCTACCTCTAAGAAAGAAGATTTCCCCTTAATTCCAGGCTTTTTGCACAAATATCATTTATTCATCACACGCTTTAGGGCAAGGATCATTTAGGCCACGTACTATCAAAATGAGGTCAGTCAACTAGTCAAAGTGGCTTTTAGTTTTTAGAAGAAAGATTCAACAATGAGTTATGAAAACAACTACAGGTTCCCAGCGCTCAGTGCGCTGGATAAGAAACGTCGCAAGCAGATAATGAAATTAGTTAAAAATTCATCTGCCGGCAAGCACAGCATGGTGATGTTTATGCCATCTGCTTCAGCTGCACTTGCGAAAGCTGAATTGTTTAATCCGGATAGAAAGTTGGTTGCGTCTCATGTTGACCAGTTTCGCCAAACAACGGTATGTTTCACTTGGCCCGAGAAGGGCCTTATTGCTGTGTTTGACGATTCAAGGATTAACGAGACAATCAAGGTTTACGTTCGCGCAAAGAAGATGAAGCAGCTTGCGAAATTTGTAGTCGCGATGGGAGTCATCTCTCCAATGTGCAATGTCTGTGGTGAAATTGCAATGGCGCAGAAGTTCTGTGGAAACTGTGGCACAACAATTGACCCTGATTTTGATGCTGGACCCAACGAAGAAGGTGAGTTCTAATGGCCCTCTTAACATCATTCACGAGTTACATAATTGCGAAACCTGCACTTAGGAGAAAAAGTCCTGTACTTCTGGAAGAGCTAGAAAACCTAAAACTTGAGAATCCATCATTCTGGGAGGACGACAACCTAATGATGTGGTGTTCAATGTCTGAAGGATGGGATCATTGGGACGAAAGACTGAGTCGCCTTGGACTACAGACCTCGATTACCAAGAATGGTGAACATTTCGCAGGCGATCGCGCTATCGATGGAATGATTGGTTCGAACGAGAAGGTTGACTGGCTTGAAGGCCAGGGGAGAGTTGTTTGGTACAGGGGGACAGTTCCAGGTCGAGTTTATGGACACATGCTTCCTGAATCCGGAGATGAATTTTTTCCAAGAGAAGAGGTTGATTGCTAATGAGTGAATTTCTGAAATATTCGAGGTCTGACGCATGCTAAATACAACCAAAGCGAAAAAGGCATTGAAGAATAATTTTCAATGGGGCGGTCTAGACAAAGTATTCGTCGACGAAATCCTCGATAATGCAAAGTGGTCTATTCAAATGGTAAGCGCGACAAAAGCTAAATCTGCTGAAGTTATTAGCAAGATTGGTGGATTCCCGAATCTGCCTAGCGACATAGAGTGGCCTATTTATCAGGGTGAACCGATGGCATTCATTGCACAAATGGATTTAAGTGAAATTCCAAATGCAAAGGAGCTTGGTCTTCCGTCAAAAGGAGTTTTGTTCTTCTTTTACGACAGCAAACAATCGTGGGGATTCAGCAAAACGAATGCAGGAGCAGCTCAAGTTATTTTTGTTGAAGATAATTCACTTATCCCGCCGAAGGCCAAAGTAATCAAGAAATACATCAAAGATGTTTGGGATAGTTACAAGATAATTACAAAAGAAAAAAAGGTTTCATTTATCCCCGAACTGATGCTGCCAACGTATTCTGACGTTGACTGGGATTCCTTTGATGTTGATGACGATACAGGCTATGAATATTCTTATGGTTGGAGTAGCCATATAAGAAGTGATCACTGGTTGTTTGGATTTGCAGACAGAATCCAGTCGAGAGATCCCTTGAGTGAGGGCTACAGAGCAACTCTGAAGGAAATTGATGCTGCTCGGTCCGCAGAGCCAGAAAACTTAGATAACATATCAAGTGACGTACGCAGTGATCCGAAAGACTGGGTACTTCTGGCTCAGTTTGGTTCAGACTACAGAGGTGGAACAGAAGAAATGATGTGGGGAGACTGCGGGAAGATTTATTTCATAATTCACCGTCTTGATTTTGCTAAAAAAGATTTCAGACGTGTTTGGGTTGTACTGCAATGCAGTTAGGAGGATTTTATAATGTGTGATGAAACCAACTGTTCAGGTATCAAGATCAGTGAATGTTCTTTTTGTGCAAAGTCATTGTGTAGCGCTCATAAGGCAATGACCGCAGCTGGAAATGCAATGCATGTTTGCCATAAATGCCAGTTAAATTTTACAACAGCATTCTCTCAGTTTGTACCAAGACAATTAGCTGTCCAGCATGCATCCTGGGTCGCTCAGGGTCGTCCTCCTCAGTTTGCAAGCCCAGTCGACATCAATTTATGGAGCCCGACGTTTCCAACTGTTCCAGCACTCTTGGCTGGGTGCCCTGTAATACGCTGTTCCAATGGTCGTTCCTGGACGATGATCGATCGTGACCATGCAACAAGCCTGGGCAGTCTTGCGCACCTTTCACCAAATAATGCATTTGACGCCCATCTCATTTCAATGATGTGGGGATTCGGAAAGGCTGGCTTTGGGCCATTTCGAACCAATAATCACCTGTTGACCATGAACGCGCCCATCTCATTACAACTCGCCGCTCAATTGCTTCGAAGTCAAGGAATCATTCCCGCCTTTAAGGAATTTGCTCCTCGACATTCAAGGCTGAGGCTTGATGGATTGGGATCTGCTTTTTCGACCAAAGACTTGTTCTTTTTCTCGGATGTTCCAAATAGGCACCGTGCATTGGTTTTTGACAGCATTGTTTCAAAATGGCTTGCGGCAAATCTTGGCGTTCTAATAAAGGGTGGAACGGAAAATGCCACTGAATATGGTCGCTATCTCTACGCTATGTACTCGTGGGCAGCAGATCTCGGTGAAACTCCAGAAGACACCGAAGTCGTCTTATTTGGCTGGGTTCCAAACGCCCGATGGAGCCCTTGCTAAATTGGCTATTTTTCAGTAATGATTTATGATGATAATTTTACTTCCGATTTAATTACTCAGTTTTAGTTTTAGAAATAATAAATTTCATTTAACTCAATTGATTTTATTTAAGCAAAAGTGAGAGGAAACATATGGCAAGGTGTTTAGATCAAAAGTGTTTTCACGATAATCTCGTGCAGGCGATGCTTGGCCGTGAGGGAGAAGACTTTCTCACGAATGCAAAAATCGAAATGGCCGCACAGGAAGTTGGCAACCCACATGATTTTGCACTCCCAAATGATCACTCAAGACGATTTAGTGGTGAAGACTGGTGCACTTTGGTCGATCAATGTGGTCAACAACGTTTGGCTCCCAACAAGATGCCTTGGTGCTCGACTTGTTGTTACGACGGCGATCATCATATTTTCTGGTCTTGGCGAGATTGCACTATAGATTCAGCTGGAACTCATCACCATGATAAGCCAAATCGATACCAAGTTGTCGAAGAGCTTCATTGGTGTGATGGAACAATCGCATCAAATCTTCCGGGCACTCCACCCGCCAGTGATTCTGAAAGCACTTCTTAAATTCTTAAAAATACTGGTGAGGAATCTGAGGAGCAAAACACCGATTAGCCTTCAGAATTGTCCGAGGATTTATCCTTTGGGTTGTAGTCAAGCCTTTCAAGGAATGGGTCTCCCTTGGCATGATATGAAATAAACGAGTCACTTGGGAGCCAGGTTTGATGAGTGTAGTCCCAATACTCAGGTTTTTTGTATCCATCAATTGTTCGAAAATATGCTCTTGGTGTTCCGTCAATAGAAACAACTTGGTAATAAACGTAGTTTGGTTTTTCGTCCCTCATCCTATGAAGTCCTTTCTTAGACAACATAAGTATGACGGGGGAGTGTGACATATAGTCAAACTTGCTAATGCAAAAACTATGAAGTTGAGTTCGGAGCTCCACACCTTGAACACTGGTACACCATTGCCGCCCAGCAAACAAGATTTTGAGTGTTGCAGAATGGGCAAGTCTGATCTTGGAATCTTGGCGTCCCACACCCACAGGGAGTTTGTTGAGGAATGCACGGTACGTTCATGTGACTCCATTCTGAGTTGCACGTAAATCCAAGAGTAATGGCTAACAAGTACTAAATGTAATGTCACACCCCATCTGTACGGTTGTTGTATGGGAAATATTGAACTTTCAGGTTACAAAAATGGAGTTACGTCAACGGTCCAGTCATTCTTGACCAACATGCCAGAGCTGCTTGGAGCGTTGGCCACGACTGGCAAGAATCACATTGCTCTTGCTGAATTTGAAGATCACCGGTACGTTCAGTTCTGGTCTGATTCAAATGGCCACGTAATTGGAGAAGTTATCTCTAACCTCAACATTGGAGACTCAGTAGCGCTGAGCCCTGTTGCAGAAGAGCAACTGCTGCAGCTGGGCTTTAGCGAACCAGTTGAGTACTTGAACCCGAACTGGACCTTTGAGGCAGCAAATGTTGCAGAACTCATCGAGCTCATCAAAATGATGAAGCAGGTCATAACAGATGTTCTTGGTGAGGCTCCATCTAATCCAGTAGTGATTCAGACGTGGGAGATGAACATTCCAGAGAACACCTGTAGAGATCAGTACAGAGCTGAAACACGGGTGTACATTGAAGAAAGTGATTCAATTCCGATTAATGATGAGGAAGGATTAACTAATGAATAGCAAGAAAAGCGTATTTATTACTGGCCTCTCGTTGGCCCTGCTATTTCTAGGATCTCCAGCGTATGCAGGATCAGGTATTCATAAGGCAACACCGCTCAAAACTGTTGTTGCACATTCACTAAATACATACGTACCAGTAACGATGTCCGCAACACTTGCTGAGTTTTACCTAACGAATGTTGGGATGAACCATCCAGCACCAATTGTTACTGCAACACCAATTGTTCAAACTGCGCCTCCAGTTACTGAACCGACGGTAGAGAGCTCTCCGGCTGCAGCCAGTGCTGTCGCTATTCCAACATCAGCAGCACCGGTGACACAGACTGCTCCAGTGGCGTCAGTATCTGAAACTCCAGTGCCAGTGGTAACTACTCCAGCACCCGTGGTGAGCCCTCCGGTTGTGAGCGCGCCTGCACCTCAGTCGACTCCAGCACCTGTTGCTACGCCACCAGTGACTCCTGCTACTCCTAACGGATCTGACTATGCCGATAATGGAATCATCTGGTGCAGCGTTCTCGGCCATATTCCTGATTTGGGTCAGAGCTGTCAGCTGCCTACAGCAACAACTGATTACAGCATGCCTACATCTGTTGTTTATGCGCCAAACACCCTTTCGTTCACAGCAGTGCCAAGCGCTTCAAATGTTGTTGTTGATAATTCTGGGAACTCTATCTACACCCCAACATTCGCGGCAGGAACACCTGAAGCAGGCCCAATCACGGTCACCGCGTCTGGATCATGTAGTTCAGATGGCACAGCTATTACCTTCACAGGCAATAGCTGTTCGGTAACGATCAGTCAGCCCGGAGCAGCACCAGTTACGCAAGTTATTCAGGTACTGCCTGCATCGACGGAGCCACAGTAATGACGAAGAATGAGTCTCTAGAACCCGAAAAGGAGCAGAAACTGTACATGGCAAAACTACCGAGTGATTTAGAGAACATGACGCCAGAGCAAATCAACGAAATCTCTACCCGGATATATGATCAAATTCAGAGACCTCGATACTTCCAGACGGTTTCATTGGATGGCAAAGAGACACCACTTGATTTCTATAGAAGCGGAGAAGGCTTCGAAGACACTTGGGATGAGATAAAAGAGGTGTGGGTCCCAACGACGTCACTAACTCACATGTTGATTCATGGTGACGTAGCTCTCGATGAGATTGATTATGACCCGACAACACGTCTCGGTGATCATTAGAAACCGAAGAATTCGAGAGTAGTTGCAATTGTAATACAAACGTATTACAATGTCTACATGTCTACAAAACCATCAAAGTATTTCGAAGCAAGCTCCCGGAACAGTGGGAGACCGGCAAGTCAGTTGATCAGTGTCCGGCTCCCAGAAGAGTTGTTACAGCGGCT